>CANOGI010000005.1 GCA_947565475.1 uncultured Eubacteriaceae bacterium | reverse complement strand
GGTATAGACAGACTTGTTATGCTCTTGACAGACGCGCCGTCAATAAGAGACGTTTTATTTTTCCCAACTATGAAACCATTAGAAAAATAGAATTATTTTAATCCTTATAGTCAATTAACGTGAAAATAAACAAAAACTATTTTCACAAAACCACGTAGAGAGACAAGCACTGTGGCATATGCCGCTTACCTTGGATTCGTTGGTGGCATATTGAAACCTCACTACCAGTCTCAATATATCAAAAATAATTTTTAACCGTCAAACTTGTTTATCTTTAAATTGTTTGACTATAACTTTCATAAGCTATATGATAAATTAAGCAGAGGTTTACGCTTTAAACCTCTGCTCTTTATTTAGGATATCGCAGATTTTACTTATGAAAACTTTTTTCAATGATTGCTTAAAGGGGGCAAAATTTTATGTACACTGTCATATTAAACGGTTCTCCGAGAAAAAACGGGGATACAATAAAATTACTCAATATGATTATCCCAAAAATAAACGGGGATTGTAAAATCATTAACACCTTTTTCTTAAACGTTTCCCCTTGTATTGACTGCCGAAAGTGTCATACATCAGACTCCTGCTCAATAAACGATAATATGCCCGCTTTTTTAGAAGATTTAAAATCGGCTGATAATATTATAATCTCATCGCCTCTTCATTACTCAATGTTAAGCGGAAATCTTTTAAGCTTTTTTTCAAGGTTTCAATACCTTTTTGTCTCAAAAAATATAAGAAAAGACCCAAACTTTGATATGAAAAGAAAGAGAGGTTATCTCATTCTTACCGGAGGAGGAGCGACAAAAGACTTTTCACCCGCCGAAAAAATCTCAAGATTAATTTTGAGAGAGTTAAACGCTTCTCTTGATAGAGTTTTAAAATATACGGACACAGATAAATTCCCCTTAAAGGATTTTGATTATTTTGAGGAAGAGAAAAAATTATTCATCTATAATGAAATTGAGAAGTTCACAAGTAAAATTAATACCCTATAATATTAATCAATAAACCTCAAAATCCACACACTTTTTAACCAGCAAAGAAAGTTATCCGTCATAGTTTTAGAATATTCTTGTAAAACAAAAGTACAAATATTCTTTGATTATAATTATAGGCTTTGAAAGGAGAGATGTTATAAAATGAAAAAACTAATCATACTTTTGTTATTAACAGTTATTTTAAATCCCTATTCTGTTTTCGCCAATGAAAAATGGCAGGAAGAATATGACTATGTGACCCCTTCAGAAAATAAGGAAACATATATATGCGAAACATTTCAAGAAAGCGGAATACCCATTGAGCTGGTTGCTGATAAAAACGGAAACAGTATTTTCGGGCCTCTTGTTGGATATATAAAATTCACACCCTTTACGGGTATATATAAATATGAAGATGAAAACAGTAAAGAAAGCCTTCTTGACGAAAACGGGGAAACAATTTTCGGGCCTCTTCCCGGATGTATAAACTTTACAGACTCTCCTGATATATATATATACTCAGAAAACAATAATTACAGTATTCTTGACGGAAAAGGCAACGTCATTACAAATTTAAGCGAAAAATACGATAATATAAATTTTGTTGATAAAATTTCCGGATATGACGCTTATCGTATAGGCTTAACCTCTTTTATTCATGGAATAATAGACATAAACGGTAATATTATTCTTCCTATAGAATATGACAGTATAAACTATGAATTTGTAAACGGACTTATGGAAGTATCCCCTCGGCATAAAGATAACGAGCCGTATAAATACGGGTTTATTGACGAGAACTTTAAAATAGTTATTCCTCCCGAATACGACGAATTTTTGGTATGCGGAGATACCACGTATGCCTGCAAAAAAACTGACGAGAGCTTCAGTTATTATAAAATTGAAAATAAAACCCCTGTATTTTATAAAACCCTTACTGATTATTTCGCCGCTAATTTATATGAAAATAATGAAAACAGCGATAACTATATTGAGCTTATCTCAATAAAGCCCACATATGGGAAAACTTTCGGCCGCTATGGCTTAGCTGATAAAGACTTAAATACACTGATAGAGCCAAAATATGACACTCCTATACAATTTTACAATAACTACGCCATTATACAGTATGGTTCCACAGAAGTTAAATACGGCGGAAAAGGTTATGACGATGTATATAACGGAAAATACGGCGTAATCGATAAAAAGGGGAACGAAGTCATAAAGCCCGTATACGACAATATTGTATATTTAGAAAATATGGCTGATATAAAAGACGGCAGATTTATTTTGTCTAAAGACGGTAAAAAAGAAATAGTGAGCCTTGAGGAAGAAATAAATTATCCCGAATGTAGTGATTGGGCGAAAGATAATATCGTATACGGAGGTTGGCTTAACATTATTCCCGACGAGATAAACTCCGATTTCAGCGAGAAAATAACCAGAGGTGAGTTTTGTAAACTCGCCGTCAAAACATATCTTAAATGTATAACGCATGAAAAAGACGAAAACTTGGAAGATTTATCAATACAGACCTATTGCGATAAAGAGAAAATTGACATCTCATCAAACCCATTTAAAGACACGAAAGATGAGAGTATCATTTTAGCCAATAAGCTTGGGATTGTAAGCGGCAAGGGAGACGGTTTGTTCTGCCCCGACGATACTATAACAAGACAAGAAGCCGCCGTTATGATTATAAATATGGCTGACGCTATAGATTATACGGTAGACGCGGACAAAAGCGTACAATTCTCAGATAAAAGCTATTTCGCCTCTTGGGCGAAAGAAAGCATTTACAAAGTTATAAATTTTAAAGGACGAGCAGACGTTCCTGTTATGGTCGGAACAGAAAAAAACAAATTTTCTCCCTGGTATAGTTACAGCAGAGAACAAGCGATTACAACAATGACAAGATTTTACGACGTATACTATTGGAATTTTTAAAAATAGATTAATCTCGGCAATTTCTTTATGGAGTATCTGAAAACCATTTTTATACAGACATTTAGATACTCCATCACAATTTTGAGAAAATCTGATAAAAACCTTCACGCGAAACTACTTTTTACTGTTATTTTTTATCTAAGGAAACACCGCATAGTTAAAAAATAAAAATGATTTTAGCGGGAGCGGCCAATAGTCAATGCTTTTGCTACGCAAAAGTCGGCTAAAAGCCGCCCGCGCATCTTTGCGGCGTCTATTTAGCGAAAGTGTGGGATTTTTAATCCCATTTAAACGAAAACACTTTTTCGTTAGAAGCGTATTTTTTCGTAAAATTATTTTTATTACCTCTTTGTGTGGTGTTTCCCTAACTCACATCAATTATTTGATACTTTTGTTATAAAGCAATCCGCGATTCCTAACTTTTCACGCAAATAGTTAAAAGCTTTCTCGCATTCTTTTTTTTCCATATACAGCCCGAACACAGTAGGGCCGCTTCCGCTCATAAGTGTTCCCAAAGCCCCGAATTCTATCATCGCTTTTTTTATATCGTCTATAATAGGATATTTCTCCGCCGTAACAGACTCAAGAACATTACATAAGTTATGGCAAATTTCCTGTATATTGTTTTCCTCAATATACTCTCTCATTTTATCCACATTGGGAACTTTTCTCACCTTTGATAAGTCAAAATTTTTATATACCCACGCCGTTGATACGTCAATATCCGGCTTTGCTATAAGTACATTTATCATAGGTAATGGAGGAAGTTTTGTAAGTTTCTCGCCTATTCCCTCCGCGAGATAAGTTCCCCCGTAAATACAATACGGAACGTCAGCCCCTATAGATTTTCCGATTTCCGCAAGTTCCGAATTGACAGCCGGAAGATTATACAAGTCCCTCACAGCTATTAAAGTAGCGGCACAGTCAGAGCTTCCGCCGGCCAACCCCGCGGCAACGGGAATATTTTTATCTATTTTTATAGCTATTCCGCCATTAATATTATAACTCTCTTTAAGACATTCTGCCGCCTTGTAGGCGAGATTGGAACTGTCAGCGGGTATTTTGCCGCTGTTCGTACTAATGGTTATAATATCTGTCTCATTTTTACTTACCGTTATTGTGTCAGATAAATCCAAAGTCTGCATAATCGTCTTTATTTCGTGGTATCCGTCGTCTCTTCTCCCAAGAATGTCAAGAATAACATTAATTTTCGCTCTCGCCTTTATCTTTACAGATTCACTCATTTAAGCACCTCGTTTATAATTTCACACGCCGCTTTTTCTTTACTCATTTTAGATAGTTTCTTAATATTATTTTCTGTTATAATCGTTATGACATTTGTATCCGTTCCAAAGCCGGCGCCTTCCGTTTTAAGATTGTTGGCGATAATCATATCAGCCTTTTTCTTAATAAGCTTTTCACGGGAATTCTCCAAAAGATTTTCCGTCTCCATTGAAAAACCGCATATAAACTGATTTTTTTTCCGCTCTCCCAAAGTCTTTAAAATATCTTTCGTCCGTTTTAATGAAATTGACATATCGCCGTCAGATTTCTTTATTTTATTTTCATAAGTCTCATAAGGAGTATAATCACATACAGCCGCCGCCTTAAAAATATAATCGCAGGAGTCAAACCGTTTTATAACCTCCTCATACATTTCCTCCGCTGACAATACGTTTACAACATCAGCGAACATAGGCGGCTTTAAAGAAGATGGCCCTGTAATAAGAGTAACGTCCGCCCCCCTCATAATACATTCTTTCGCTAAGGCGTACCCCATTTTTCCCGTGGAATGATTTGAGATAAACCTTACAGGGTCAAATGACTCTCTCGTCGGGCCCGCCGTAACAATAACTTTTTTCCCTTTCATATCTTTATTTTTAGCTATCTCACATAAAGCGTATTCTAAAATACTCTCCGGTTCGGGAAATTTCCCATCTCCAACATCTTTGCAAGCCAAAAGACCCCTTTCAGGAGCGATAATTTTATAACCATGTCTTTTAAGTTTCTCAATATTTTCCTGTACAATAGAATTATGAAGCATATTTGTGTTCATGGCGGGCACTATAATTTTAGGGCAAACCGCCGCCATAATAGTTGTGGAAAGCATATCATCGGCTATGCCTCCCGTTATTTTCCCGATAATATTAGCGCTTGCCGGAGCCACTATAAATAAATCGGCTTTTTTCGCTATAGAAATATGTTTAATATCAAACTCAAAATTTCTGTCAAAAGTATCGGTTAAACATTTCGTACCCGTAAGCGACTCAAAAGTAAGCGGAGTAATAAACCTCGCCCCGTTTTGAGTTAGTATAATATGAACCTCGGCGTTTTTCTTTATAAAAAGTCTTGAAAGATAAGCCGCTTTATACGCTGCCACACTTCCCGTAACTCCAATAACAACAGTTTTCCCTTTAAGCATTTTTATCCCTCTCTGCTATAATCGGCAAATTTATTTGTTCTTAAATTTTTCGATTATAAAATAATAGCGTTTTATGTTAATAGCACTATAATATCACAGTTTTTGAAAAAAATCCATATATTTCACAAAAAGCCCGTGTAAATATTTAAGGAAATATATCACAAAAATACTAAAAATAATTTTATAAATTTAAAAGTTACGTTTAGCTTTATTTTTCAAAAAAAGTAACACTAACACTTAACTTTTTTCAAAAAAACATTTTTATTATTTAACTTGCCCTGTGTTTATTTAAACCTAAACTTTACAAATCCATAAAAAAAATGTATACTATATAATCAGCAACAATTATGGCAATACCGCGCGATTAAATATTACAAATTTCACTGATATTTTCTATTGCCGTGTCAAAACCTCTTATCATAAACAGTGATTATATTCGCCTTTTTTCTCACACTAAAAAATATCATCTTAATCTGTTTTATTTGATTGTTCGCTATTGTCTTAATAGCGCTTTGTATAATTAATATTTTATGAAAAGGTGATTTTAATGCCCTCATTAAAAAAACTCCCAAAATCCTTTTACCTTGACGACACACTTACGGTGGCTAAAAATCTGATAGGCAAATATATAGTTCGGGTAAAAGATAAAAAAAAGCTTATATTAAAAATTACTGAAACAGAAGGGTATATAGGAATGATTGATAAAGCGTGCCACGCTTATAAAGGGAAACGCACTCCCAGAACAGAATCACTCTTTTTAGAGGGAGGGTCGGCATATGTGTATCTTATATATGGTATGTACTACTGTTTAAACGTAGTAACAGAACCCAAAAATGTTCCCTGTGCCGTATTGATACGAGGAGGAGAACTTGTTTCCGCCTCAGACTTAAACATTCTGTCACATATACGGTATAAAAAACCGTATAATGAATTAAGCACATATCAGCTGAAAAATTTCTTAAACGGTCCCGGAAAACTGTGTAAGGCCCTTGACATAACAAAAGAATTTGATAAAATATCTCTTATGGGCGATAAACTTTATATATGCGAGGGTGAAACCATAAACCCTGACATAATAAAGACAAGTAAAAGAATAAATATAGATTACGCCGAAGAAGCTATAGAGTTTCCATGGAGATTTTATATTAATAACAAATAAAACACAAATGGAATAATAAAACTTATATATAAAAAATTGATTTCCTTATATTTAATCCCTGTTTTCTGTAGACTTTTTAAATATATATGTGATATAATAAGAAAAACTTGCTTTTGTTCCTTTACAGAGTATCTAAAAACTAATACACAAAAAATCAGAATAAATTTATAAGTATTTTAAAACTCCATATTTTTTTAGAAAAGGTGAAAATATAAATGAGGGATGAAATTTCGGATATAAAAAATTGTAAAAAAATAGCCATAATGGGCGGAACTTTTGACCCTATACATTATGGCCATCTTGTAGCGGCGGAAACCGTCCGTATGGAAATAGGAGCGCAGAAAGTTCTTTTCATACCAACAGGCAGACCCCCGCATAAAAACAATAAAACAGTCGAGCACGATGAGCACCGTTATTTAATGACCGTACTCGCTACCGCTAATAATCCATACTTTAACGTATCCCGAATAGAAATAGACCGTCCCGGAATGACATATACTATAGACACCATACGAAGTCTAAAAAAAATATGCGGTTTGGATACGGAAATATTCTTTATAACGGGAGCGGACGCCATACATGATATACTCACATGGAAAAACCCTGAGGAGCTTCTTAAAATATGTCGCTTTGTAGCCGTGACCAGACCCGGATATGATAAAGAGTCATTGCTTTTAAGTCTTAAAAACGTTGAGGACAATTATAAAATAAATCTTATATTTATAGAGATTCCGGCTCTCGCTATTTCCTCAACTGATATAAGAAACAGGGTAATAGCGCAAAAATCCATAAAATACCTTTTGCCGGACGAGGTAGAACAATATATAATGAAATTTGGATTATATAAAACAGCTTTTAAAAATAAGCCATTTTTCACTTTTATAAATCAAAAGCTTCATACAGTTTTAACGCCAAAAAGATTTTCTCATACTCAGGGTGTGGCCGAAGAAGCGGCGAAACTCGCGGGAGTATGGGGAATAAACGCGGAAAAAGCTTATACTGCTGGACTTCTTCATGACTGCGCTAAAGATTTTACACGTGAGCAAACGATAAATTTATGCTCTGAATATAATATTGAGCTTGACGACGTTATAAAAAAACAGCTTGACTTAGCCCACAGCTTTCTTGGCGCTGAGATAGCGAGAAAAGATTACTTAATAACTGATTTTGAGATATTAAACGCTATAAAATATCATACAACAGGTCGCGCGGATATGTCAGACCTTGAGAAAATAATATATTTGGCGGATATGATAGAAGCGGGCAGAAAACCTTTCGACGGTATAGATGAAATACGGAAAACCGCTTATGAGGACCTTGATAAAGCGGTATATACCGCTTTAAAACACACAATAGACTTTAATACTGAAAAAAAACGTATAATTCACCCTTTAAGTCTTTCCGCGCTTAAATACTACTCACGTGAATAAAAAAATTATAATTATAGTCAAATAACTTGAAAAATGAACAAGTTCGACGGCTTAAAAATCCTTTTTGGCTTTGTTAGCGTCAAATCAGCATAAGCTTTAGTCTTTGCTCGCTTTCCACTGCCCTGCGAAATAATTTTTATCTCATCTCTTTCTGCTCATTTTCAAGTAGTTTGATTATAACACAACAAAGCGAAATTTAGCTTTTGTTTATTAAAAAACTGTAAAATTCATATTTTTTAAGGAGGAAAATATTTTGTCTACAGAAATAATATTTAATGGAGTAAAAGCGGCGTATAAGGCTCTTGATGATAAACTCGCCGAGGATATAAATGTTTTAGACATACACGAGGTTTCCGTGTTGTCAGATTACTTTCTAATCGCCAGCGGAAATAACCCTAATCAGCTTAAAGCTATGGCTGACTCAGTGGAAGAAGCACTGTATAAATCAGGATTTCGTTTAAACCACTCAGAGGGTTTTCAGACAAAAACGTGGATTTTGCTGGACTTCGGCGATATAGTCGTTCATCTTTTTAACAAAGAAGAGAGAGATTTTTATAATATCGAGAGAATCTGGGGCGACGCTAAATTTATACCGAAAGAATCGCTCCTTTGTTGATACTTATCTAAAATATGTAAAGGGGGTGTGAAAAATGAATTTTTCACACCCCCTTTACATATTTTCTTTTGTAATTCTTTATGCCTTCTCCAAATACTCGCCAAAAATTATTCCTATTTTTGTTTCACAAAAATACTATATAGTGAACAAATTTAAGGAATCACCGCGCAAAGGAGAAATAAAAATAATTTTACAAAAAAATACGCTTCTAACGAAAAAGCGTTTTCGTTTAAGTGGGATTAAAAATCCCACACTTCCGCTAAATAGGTGCCAGATGTGCGGGCGGCTTTTAGCCGACTTTTGCGTAGCAAAAGCACTGACTATCCGCACGCTTACGCTAAAATTATTTTTATTTTTAATTTGTCGGTATTTCCTTAAAATAAGTATATAAGCTATAATTTTTCATCGAACTCTCATTACTATAAACTTACGGCGGAAAACTTCCCCAGTAGGTAAAAAAATAAATAAACATACCTTTTTTCATTATGCTTTGTTTAATCTTACGTGAGTTTGACAAAAATTTATAGTTAATGGAACCTTTTTCTTTTTTCTATAGCAAAAAGGTTCCAAACCTCCAAAAATGCTCTTTAAACATAAAAACCTTGAGGCTCTGCCCCATACGCGCTAACTTAAAAGATTAAAACCATGGAACGCTGTCCCACACCCGAAGGGCCTTGAAAAGGCTTCACCTAAACTTTATAACGCAAAACTTTCGCTTTGTCACATTAATCTTCCTACAAATACGACTTCATTTATTATGCGAAAACTTAAATCTCGCGTAACAATAAAATCCATATTTATTATCTAAGCTCAAAAAAAGTTTATTCCTCTAATAAAACGTCGGCTGTGACCCCAAATAGTTTCGCGAAAGTTTTAAGTTCAATATCCGTCACAAAACGTCTCCCGCTTTCAATTCTCTGAATAGCGTTTTTGTCAAGGTCTATACCTAAAAGCTGAAGTCTTTCCGCAAGCGCTCGCTGAGAATTAGGCTTTTCCATTTGTTTTCTGTATTTGCTTATATTTTTCCCGCTTATGTTGTTAAGTCCCTTTTCACTCCTGTTTTTATACATAATAATCCGCTCCAAAACACAATTTTAAAATTTGACATTTACTGCTTGTCATATTTAAAATTGTATGCTATAATCTTAGTATTATTGACATTTACTAAATGTCAAATTTATTTTATTAGTTTAAGGAGATGTTTTTATGAAAAAAAGAAAAAGAGTATTAATTATTGTACCTATAGTGTTTATATTTATCCTTTTATTGTTATCATGTAAAAAATCCGAAACCCCGACTGAAGAAACTTTATTCTCTGATATAGAAAACATTTCTCATGAAACACAAAATAAAACCAGAAATAAACATAAAAATGAAATCCCCGCTAAAGAAGAAAAAGAACTCACATTAGGAAGTTCCTTCGTTTTTGATGAACTGGAAATCACTATCGGTAATTCCTATACATTTACAACCCTTGAAGATAAATTCTCCGATAAAAATGGCTCAATTATAATAAAATTGCCTGTAACCATTAAAAATTTAAGCAGTAATACAAAAAACTTAAATAGATTTTATTATAACTTTTTCGGAAGCAAAGGACTTAAACTTGAAAGCGTCAGCAATTACTTTGCTGAGGATAACGACATTGTTTCTTCTGTTGATATGAGAAGCGGAGCCTCTCAGGAAGTATATATACATATTTTGTACGACGGTGACGGAGATTATTATATTAATTTTGATAATTATAATGAAAACAGAGAAAAATTTGAGATAAAAATTCCTGTTGTAAAAAATAAGATCGAAAGCGATACCGTTTTTTATAGTGAAACTACTTGAAAATATAGTCAATCTACTTGAAAATGGGCAAAAGAAGGCGAAATAAAAATTATTTTCGCGAGGCAGTGGCTGGTCGTAAAGCTTCGCTTTACTGCTCGCCCATGCGTCCTGGAAAGGAGAGCATAGTCGGAGCCTATGCCGACTGACGCTAACGTAGAAAAAAGGATTTTTATACGCCGAACTTGTTCTTTTTCAAGTTGATTGACTATAAACAAAATGATTTTAGACAGTCAAACTTATTCATTTTTCAAATGGTTTGACTATATCCTCCCTCCTCTTCTATATACATAAAAAAGGCTTGAAGCATACGCTCCAAGCCCTTTTTATAATAAAAACAAATTATTTTTTTTAATTATCTCCCATTCCCAAACAAGCGTCAATCGTATCAGTCATTTTTGATATTTCTATCGGTTTAGCAATATGTGCGTTCATACCCGACTTTTTAGCCTCAAGAATATCATCTGTAAAAGTATTGGCACTCATCGCTATAATAGGTATATTCTTTAAATCTTCCCTGTCCATAGCCCTGATTTTGGCAGTCGCCTCATAACCATTCATATTAGGCATCTGAATATCCATAAGAATAAGGTCATAATAGTTCTCAGGAAAATCCGATACACACTTAACAGCCTCAACACCGTCGCATGCCGTGTCTACCTCAAAACCTACCATTCTGAGAATTTCCTCGGCTATCTCAACATTAAGATCGTTATCCTCTACCAAAAGAAGCCTTTTTCCGGCATATTTCTTATCTGAAATAGCTTGTTCATCAATTATTTGGTCGTTTTTACCCGCGATGTTTTTCATAACATACATAAGCCTTGATTTAAACAAAGGCTTCGATATAAAATAATTCACTCCCACTGTACGGGCTTTTTCCTCAATGGTAGACCAATTATAAAATTATAATAGGTATATCCTTTCCTATTCTGTCACGGATCTCAGACGCCGTCTGAACTCCATCTTTACCAGGCATCTTCCAGTCAAGTATAACGGCGGCGTAATCCTCGCCTCTTTCCCTCGCGTCCACAAGTTTTTTAACGGCTGAATCTCCGTCAGTCACCCAATCAGACGTCATACCTATACTGTTTAAAATCTCGCAGGCACTTTCACAAGCGTCTTTCTCATCGTCAACAACAAGTACAGGTAAATTGGTAATAGTGTCAAATTCATCATTATTATCATTGCACAACTGTAAATACACAGACACCGTAAATACAGAACCAACTCCCGGCGTACTCTTAACTTGAATATCACCGTTCATCATACGTACTATATTTCTGGCGATAGACATTCCAAGACCTGTTCCCTCGGTTTTTCCAACGCGTGAGTCGGTCGCTCTTGAAAACGGGTCAAATATGGTAGCCAGAAAATCGCTGTCCATTCCTATACCGCTGTCCGTAAAAATAAACTCATAGTAACCGCTTCCCGTGTTTTTAGAAGGCTTTTCATTTATAAGAAGAGAAATACTTCCACCCTCTGGGGTAAATTTAACAGCGTTGCTCATTATGTTTACAAAAACCTGAGAAAGTCGCTGTGAGTCTCCTACAACCCTCTCATGCTTTATGTTATTAATATTTACACTGAAATTTTGTTTTTTCTTTTGAATCTGTGGGTGAAGAATAGTCATCAAATTATCTATTGTCTCGGAAAGACTGAATTCTTCCTCAGATAACACCAACTTTCCACTCTCTATTTTGGATATATCCAAAACCTCATTTATGAGACCCAGAAGATGCTTGCTTGAAACAGTAATTTTATTAAGACAATCCATAACTCTTGGAGTGTCGTCAATATGCATAGCGGCTATAGACGTCATGCCAATAATAGCGTTCATAGGAGTTCGTATATCGTGAGACATATGAGAAAGAAAATCACTTTTAGCTTCATTAGCCGCCTCAGCCGCCTTATAAGCTTCTTTAAGGGCAATATTTTTCATAAGCTCGTTATTCTTGGCTATAGTAATATCCTGCTGAGCGAAAAGCACCTGTTTAGCCTGCCCATCCTCTCGTTTAAGGCAGATTATATTAATGCTTTCCCATTGCTTTTTATCCCGCTCCGTATAATACTCATAATATAGGTTTGTAACGCTTTCGCCTAAATCTTTACGTATCTTCTCCGCTTTAAGATCGACGCGGGCTTTTTCTTTCTCATCATTATACACAAATGTAGAGGTAAAAACATTTACAAACATCTCGTATTTTCCCTCCGGAGGAACTTCTACCGACGGTAAGTATGTGTTTGTCAAATATTTATATGTTTCCTCTTCCAAATCTACGAGTATAAACTTATCAAAAAGTTTAGTCGTACCCTCAATGACATATCCCATTTCCTTATTTTCTTTAATAAGCTTCTTCTTTAACTTATAGTTGAAGAAAACAATAGCCGCGACATACACCAATAAAGCTATAACAAGAGCTACAGCAAGCTCCATTCCCGCTGAGACAGCGTTTTTTAACATACTCTGTGTAACTGCCGACGGAAAATTTTGAATTATCATAAAATCCGTGTTATCGACGTCCGTAATATAAAAACTACTGCTTCCCAAATTGTTGTCATATTCTAAGCTATATGTATCGCCTTTTAACAACGCCCTTTTTACACTATCAAGCTCCTCTGGTGTAACGTCGCTTTTTTCCCTGAAATAATCTATTATGTTCTCAGGAATATCCTCCGTCGTTGAAGCCGATATAATGCTTCCATCTCTCGCGCATAAAAACGTATCGGCCTGCTCTCCAAAATAAGTCGAGTGTAAAAGGTCTTCTATTTGTTCCTCACTGTAATACCCTGTAAGAACGCCGATAATCTCACCCTTAACCCTGAAAGGAGTATAAAACACAATGGCGTTCTCATCGTAAACTCCTGAGCCCACCATAGGAACCATACCAGACTCCCCGCGCATTCCTTTAATAAAATATTCTTTATCGGAAACGTCTTTAAGGTCTTTATCACCCGTTATAATGTTTTTACCGTTCTTATCTACATATTCCACATGGTCAAAAAGAGTATCTTGAGATATTTTCATAAAATACTCATAGTCTAAAGTATCCTGCGGAAGATTTTGCCCATACATAGATGAACGGATATTTAAATTTTCCTGCGCGCCGTTTAATATGTGATACAGTATTTGAGATTTCTGTTTCGTGGCATCTCCTATATATTCCGTATTCTGCGACATAATACGGGTATTGTTCTTGTCTACAAACACCATAAACCCAAATATAATAAAAACAATTATAGCTACGGCGATAATTACCTTTTGTATTACGCCATTGTCCGATTGCATAAGGTATCACCCCCATTAGTTTTTATGCAAGCATACAATCTATATACGTCAAACTTTAAAATAGATAAGTCATAGCTATTTGCCATAAATGATTGGAAATTATCTTCGACTTTTTGTCGTCAGGCAATATACACCGCGACTACGCTATCCTTACGTCCCTCACAAAAATAATTTTAAGCTATGGCTGTCTCAAAACTCCGTACTTGTGTTAAAGTTCTATAAATCTCAAACAGTTAAAAACACAGCAGCCACTCATATAGTTTTACTCATTTTAAAGTTCGTTGACTATAATATTCCGTTTCAAAAATTTTCTGTCAAAACAATTTCAGCGAGTTAATAAGACGCTTCCATAATATTCAACAATTAAAATCAACAGCGATATTTAATCATAGACTATAAATATAAATTAAATCTCGTTAGATATTAACCATAAAATATTAATTTTTTTCTTATCATTTCATTATTTTATATTCGTGTTTTATTTGGCATTGATATAAACTTACGTTTTATTAAAAATTTTAGAACTTCTTTTTTTAAAAAAGGGGAACAAATAATCTGCTCCCCTCATTGTTTTTCCGCTTTCACTAATTTCCCGCCAAAGTTTCCTTTTATTCTATCATAAACTGAAAAATTTATCAAAGCTTTATTATAAATAAAAGAGAACAACCGTAAAAGTGTTTGTTTTAAATATTTACACCTTACATTTTAATCTCAACAGGTTTAACTTCCCATATCTCGTCAGCGTATTCCTTAATAGTTCTGTCGCTTGAGAATTTACCGCTCTTCGCCGTATTGAGAACAGCCATTTTCGCCCATTTCTTTTTATCTTTATAAGCCGCGTCAATATCCGCCTGAGCTCTCGCGTAATCCTCAAAATCCTGAAGAACAAAATACTCGTCCGCTCTTGAGCCTCCGAAACCGTTAAGTAAGACCTCATAAAGCTCTCTGAAAAGTTCCGTATCCTCGTCAAGAGTACCGTTTATAAGCTGAATAAGCGCTTTTCTCACATCCTGATTCATATTATAGACAAACCATGGATTATATCCGCCGTTATTTTGAAGATTGATAACGTCATCAGATTTAAGACCGAAAATAAATATATTATCGTCGCCTACTTCTTCTCTTATCTCAACATTAGCACCGTCAAGAGTACCAATAGTCAGCGCCCCGTTTAGCATAAACTTCATATTACCCGTACCCGACGCCTCTTTGCTGGCGGTTGAGATTTGCTCGCTGACGTCAGCGGCTGGAATAAGTTTTTCCGCCAAAGAAACACGATAATTCTCCGCGAAAATAACTTTAATTTTTCCGTCGATTGTCTCGTCATTGTTTACAAGGTCAGCCACGGCGTTTATAAGCTTAATAATGAGTTTGGCTCTTCTGTATCCAGCGGCAGCTTTCGCCCCAAAAATAAATGTTCTTGGAACCATGTCAAGTCCTGGATTCTCTTTAAGATTGTTGTAAAGGCTTAAAATATGAAGAACATTTAAAAGCTGACGTTTATACTCGTGAAGTCTTTTAACCTGAATATCGAAAATAGAATCAGGATTAACGTCAATTCCCATAGTCGCCTTAAAATAATTTGAAAGCTCTACTTTATTCTGATGTTTAATTTCCATAAACTTCTCGCAGAATTTCTCATCGTCCGCGTAAGGAGTGAGTTTATCAAGCTCGCTTAAATCAGTGTACCATTTATCGCCGATAGTGTCTGTAATGAGTTTAGCCAATTTAGGATTAGCGTGTCCTAACCATCTTCTTTGAGTAATACCATTCGTTTTGTTATTAAACTTCTCAGGATAAATGTCATAAAAATCTTTAAGTTCCTGATTTTTAAGAATTTCTGTGTGAAGAGCCGCCACTCCATTGATAGAATGGCTTCCTACCATAGCCAAATGAGCCATTCTTATTTGACCGTCAGCTATAATAGCCATTTTGGTAATCTTCTGAGGGTCGTTTCCAAATCTCTCAATAAGAAGTTTGCAGTACCTCTTGTTAATTTCCTCTATAATCATATAAATACGTGGAAGAACTCTTGAGAAAAGTTCAATAGGCCATTTCTCAAGCGCCTCCGCCATTATTGTGTGGTTTGTGTAAGCGCAGCATTTGGTTGTAATTTCCCAAGCGTCTTCCCAAGCCAAGTCATTCTCGTCAACCAAAAGACGCATAAGCTCCGCTACAGCCATACTAGGATGAGTATCATTAAGCTGTAAAGCAACCTTGTCCGGAAGCTCCTTAAAGTCGTCGTGTTTTGACTTAAATCTTGATATAATTCTCTGTAAAGTCGCCGAGATAAAGAAATACTGCTGTTTAAGACGAAGTTCTTTTCCCTGATAATGCTCGTCAGCTGGATAAAGCACCTCTGATAAAATTTTGGCGAGATTGCTTTCCTCAACAGCTTTTGAGTAATTTCCCTGGTTAAAAGACTGAAGGTCAAATTTGTTTTTAGCCTCTGCGTCCCATAATCTTAATGTGTTGACAGTGTTGTTGTTATATCCCACAACAGGATAATCATAAGGAACGGCAATAACCGACTGATAATTTTCCTGCTCAAATCTATATGTTCCGTCAGGTTTTTTAACGGCTTTAACATTTCCCATAAATTTAACCTCAGCGGAATATTCCTGACGTTTAACGCCCCACATATCGCCGTCCTCAAGCCAGTTGTCAGCCTTTTCCACCTGATATCCGTTCTCGATTTTCTGCTCAAAAATACCGTAATGGTATCTTATGCCGCATCCATACGCTGGAAGCTGCAAAGTTGAGAGAGAATCAAGAAAACAAGCGGCAAGACGTCCAAGACCGCCGTTTCCAAGTCCCGGATCTCTCTCAGCGTCCTCAAGTTCGTTGTAATTAATATTAAGCTCGTCAAGAATTTCCTTGATTTCGTCAATAACCGAAAGATTTAATATTGTATTTCCCAAAAACCTTCCCATAAGGAACTCCATGGAAAGATAATAAACAACTTTAACGTCTTCTTTGTAATATTGATCGTGGGTCTTAATCCACATATCTGTTACATAATCTCTTACGGTAAATACCAAAGCCTCATAAATTTGCTCCTTAGAAGCGTTCTCAATAGTTTTTCTTGAAAGCATTTTAACGTTTTCAAAAAGCTGGTTTTTAAAAGTTTCCTTGTCAATAACCATTGTTAATATTCCTCCTAAATTAAAAAAACATTATTAATACCAAACGCCGTTTAGTCCGTAAAATAAAATTTTAATAACGCTTAGTATAAACTCTAATTTAACAAATAAAGAAAAATTTATTTTTTATCTTTGTTAAATCCTTGTTTTTCATAAATATAAGTCAAATATGTAAAAAATAAATTCTTATTATATATAATATCAAAAAAAATAAATTTAATCAAGTACCATACGACAAAACCGCCATAATTACATAAAAAATTTTATACATAATTTCAAGTGATATTTTAAAAATATTTATAAATCTTTTACAAGAAACCTTAATAAAAATTTTTTAATATGTATATAATTACATATTTAATAACACTAACAAAATAAGCTAATTTATAAGAAACTCAAAAAATTTATTAATAAACAGCAGACTTCTCCCTAAACCGCGTAACCCCTGTAAAGTTTCGGGAGAAGTCTGTTTTTTATCACACAAACAGTCAAAAAAGGCTCATTATACTATAAAACGTGTATTAAAATCAAATCGACGGTCAAGACTACTCGAATTTTTGTATAGCAAAAATTCTCATAACCGACGGTGAAAGTATTCGCCTTTGTATTCAGAGGCGGCTCGCCCTTGCAACCTGGCTTGCGCTCCCCCTGAATACAAGAGGAAGTACCCTCACTTAAAAAGCCTGGGGACTCCCTCTGCCTGTTAAAAACTATAAACTTTAATTTATAAATACCTCGCCTTTTTCAGAACCGTTTTTACAACTCTTAGACACACTTATATAATTAGTTTTCTTAAAACCCTGTTTCTATTGTTAAAATTTAATAAATCTTTAACAAACAAAAAATATTTTAGTTCTAAGACAGGCCATAATCCCGTTTAAAAAGTGATATAACTATATCAATCAGCGGGAAAAAACAAACCGACCTATACGTTTCTTTTTATATAAATTACGGAACCTTTATAGCAAAACAACAAAATAATTACATGATATATCGGATTTTATTAAAACTTGATTATTCATTTTTTATTGTTTCACTATAAATTGTCTGACCATAACTTATAAAAAACATTTTCAATATCCTCGAAGATTATTTTCTATACCAAAAATAATTTTCGCCGCCTCAGCGTTTGTTATTTCCCTGTCGGGATAAAATCCTCCGTCCTCTCCCGCGGTAACAATATCCAAAGCGTTGGCTATAGCCATATATCCAAATCCATTATCAGTGTCCGAAACGTCGTTAAAAGGATTTTTAAAAGCATCTGTCTCAGCAAGTTTGTCATATCCTAAAGTCTTGCTTATAACTTTACATATTTCCTCTCTTGTAATAAATTCATCGCTGTCTTTAAAATCTTTCATTGTCTTTTCGTCAAAAGACTTGTAATAGTCCAAAAGCTCTTTCTTCGTAATCTTCTCGTCAGGAAGGAACATCTCTCGTTTAACATATATATTTCTGTCTAAAAGCGTGTTGACATATTTCTCGCACCAGTGCCCTTTAATATCAGGATAGCTTTCGGGGATTTTAAATTCTCTGTTATATTTTTTACCCTCATAATCAAGCTCCTCTCCCGTTTTGGCGTCAATATATGGAGCGGTTTCCGTCGTCTTTATAAATGAGTACGCTAAAACAATATTTCTTTTCTTGTTTTTCTCAAAATTCTCATAAATTAAATCAAAGTCTGCTGTTTCCTTAATTTTATCAAAAATCTCTTTACTGTCTATAATATTTTTAGCTTCCGGAAACTTAACGGAATCATACCAATAACAATTATATCCTATTATATTGTCGTCCTTGTCAAAAGTAACGTTAATGCTATTTTCATAAAATTTAAACCCGTTCACTTTTCTTACAAAACTCAAATAACCATCTCTTAACCCCTCAGAAGGCTCAAGCTCTATTAAATTTGCTTTTTCAGGCTCAACTTTATTTATAAATTCCAAAGCTTTCGCTTTTCTTTCCTCTGAAACTTCCTTTGCGGTTTCCACACCTTCTATGTCCACATCAAGTTGATCGTTATAAATATAAAAACTTCTAAGTTTTTTGGTTTTTGCGTCAATAGACGCGTAACCGTTTTTATAATCTATATTCCAAATATATTTATCTGTGTCAATACGGTCTCTTGAGAGTCCGGCGCTTGATATTTCTTTAAGGTCGGCGCTATTGGGAATAAGTTTTCTGATTTCAGAATCCGCCTCTTCCTTGCTCAATAAATCTTTGGATTTATCAACCTCAGAGAGTTCCTCTTCCGATAGGTCGGCTCTTTTGCCAGCGGAACCAGCATCTTCGGTAGCCATAGAATTTTCCGCTTTCATATCCCAAAGATAGTATGGCTCGCTTTTAAAAGGCTCTCCTGTTTTAGCGTCTATAGAACTGTCATAAAGATTGTTCGGACTGTACGCTAAGAAAATCTTTTTTTCTTTTGTTCTGTAATCATAGTAAAAATAATATGCTGGTTCAAATTTAGCGTTATCAAAGAAAATCTTTGAGGCCTCCTCCTTAGAGATGATATTCTCCTTGCTCTCAAAATCTTTATTTACATAATCAGCTTTGTCAAAATTATAGCTTATAATATTAAGCGTCTCAAGGTCTATCATAATATTAACAATATTACTGCGAACAGGTATTCCGTTTTTAACCTGTCTGAAAACAAAATTACCGTTTACGCTGTTATCGCATAACTCAAATTCGGAATAATTCTCAGGAAGAACCTTTTTCAAAAAATCCTCCGCCGCCTTTAAACACTCGCTTTTGGATTTCTGGTTTTTAATAGAGAAATCGCCTCTTTTCCACGACATAACGCCATAATTCTCATAACTGTAAATATTCCCCTCAGCGTCTATACTTACTGAAATAGAATATTTTCTCTCGTCAGAATCATATTCCTTTTTCTCCCAGTTTAAATTATATCTTTCTTTGTCGTCATATGTATTTATGCTATACTCGAACTCCGAATACTCTTTCGGTATCTCTATTTTATCCTTAACGTTAGAAATAGTCTGCTCAAGAGCGGCGGGAATAGCCTCATCAGCGAAAACACCGCTCGTTCCTCCAAATATCATAGCGGACGACAATATCACAGCGATAAATTTTTTCATAAAAATTCCTCCTTTAATAGGTTCACCAAATTTCTCTCCTAAAACCATAAAAGAATTCACTAAACATATAAGTTTTATTAAAGTTTGTTTGTTCATTCTTTTATTATTTCACTATAAACAAAATATCAGTCAAGACTACTCAGATTTTTGTATAACAAAAATTCTCGTAACCAACGACAAAAGTATTCGCCTTTGTATTCAGAGTGAACTTACACTCCCCCTGAATACAAGCGTAAATACTCCCCTTTAAGAAGCAGGGAACTTCCTCTATCGGTTAAAATCTTTACAGTCTCGACTTAAAATCCTCATACCTGAAAGATTTAACAGTCTTAAACTCTCCCTCTTTAGTGTAAAGAATAATATCCGGTAAATTTATTCCATTGAATGTATTGTTTTTAACCATGGAATAATGGGCCATATCAAGAAAAACAAGCCTATCCCCCTCTTTAAGAGGCTTATCAAATGAATAATCACCTATAATGTCTCCTGAAAGACAGGTGGCGCTTCCAAGGCGAAAAGTAAATTTTCTCTCTCCCTGTTTTCCCGCGCCGATAATTTCCGGCCTGTACGGCATTTCAAGTACATCGGGCATATGGCAGGCGGCGGAGGTGTCCAAGATGGCTATGTCCATACCGTTTCTCATAGTGTCTAAAACCGTGGAGACAAGAAATCCCGTGTTAAGAGCGACAGCCTCTCCCGGTTCAAGATAAACATCAACACCATATTTGTTTTTAATAAACAAAATACAGTCAATCAACTTCTCTATATCATATCCGTCTTTTGTAATATGGTGCCCTCCCCCAAAATTTACCCATTTAACCATTTTCAAATACTTACCAAACTTTTTGTCAACTATTTCTATGGTTCTCTCAAGAGTGTCTGAGTTTTGCTCGCACATAGTATGAAAGTGAATACCGTCTATTCCCTCCATTCCATATTTAAAGACACCCTCCTCAAAACACTCAAGAGTTATTCCCATACGTGAATTTTCGGCGCAAGGATTATAAATATCCGTCTTTATCTCCGAGTATTCGGGATTTATTCTAATGCCGCAGTGGACTTTACCCGCCTTTTTAACCTTTTCCTTAAATTTAACAAACTGTGAGAAAGAATTAAAAACTATATGCCCGCAGTATTTAATAATTTCGTCAATCTCGTCTTCCCTGTACGCGGGAGAATAAATGTGCACCTCCTTCCCCATTTCCTCAAAAGCGAGCCTCGCCTCAAATAAAGAGCTTGAGGCGGCTCCGCTTAGATATTGTTTAATTAAAGGATAAACCTCATACATCGAAAATCCTTTTTGAGCCAAGAGAATGCGACAGCCCGTTTTTTTCTCAACAGAACTCAAAATCTCAAGATTTTTAATCAAAAGGTTTTCGTCAACCACATAACACGGGGTTTTAAGCCCGCCAAAATCTAATTCGCTCATTTTTTAAACCCCTCGTCAGTCAACAAGTTTAGGTGAAAAGCTTTCTTTCCACGGAAGCCCAAATTTATTAAGAGCCTCCATAAACGGGTCAGGGTCAAATTCTTCTATATTATAAACCCCCGGTTTTTTCCATTTCCCCGTCATAACCATTGATGCGCCAATCATAGCGGGCACCCCCGTAGTGTATGAAACCGCCTGAGAGCCTACCTCTTTATAGCATTCCTCATGGTCGCACACATTGTATAAATAATAATCTTTAGAAACCCCGTCTTTAACGCCCCTCATAATACAGCCTATATTTGTCTTTCCTTTAGTCCTCGGCCCTAAAGAGGCGGGATCTGGCAAAACCGCTTTTAAAAACTGTAAGGGAACAATTTTTTTCCCCTCAAAATCAATAGGAACGATAGATGTCATTCCCACATTCTCCAAAACTTTAAGATGAGTAAGATACTTTTCGGAAAAAGTCATAAAAAACCGTATTCTTTTAATTCCGTTAATATTAATGGCTAAAGACTCAAGCTCCTCGTGGTGAAGCAAATACATATCTTTTTCCCCTATCTCGGGAAAATCATATACCCTTTTAATCTCAAGAGGCTCCGTCTCTATCCATTTTCCATTTTCAATATAGCTTCCCTTAGCTGTAACCTCTCTAATATTAATCTCAGGGTTAAAATTAGTAGCGAAAGGATAACCATGGTCGCCGGCATTGGCGTCAAGAATATCAATATAGTGAATCTCGTCAAAATAATGTTTCGCGCCGTAAGCGCAGAACACACCCGTAACCCCCGGGTCAAACCCGCTTCCCAAAAGAGCGGTAATTCCCGCCCTCTCAAAACGCTCTCTGTAATCCCACTGCCATTTATACTCAAATTTAGCCGTATCCAAAGGCTCGTAATTGGCAGTGTCCACATAATCTGTTTTCGTGGCGAGACAAGCGTCCATAATAGTTAAATCCTGATAAGGAAGAGCCACGTTAATAACAATATCAGGCTTAAACCCTTCAATAAGCGTTATAAGCTCATCCACATTATCGGCGTCAACTCTCGCCGTCTGTATCCTCGTTTTTCCTCCGTCAAGTTTCGCTTTAAGGGCGTCGCACTTTGACTTTGTTCTGCTCGCTATACAAATCTCCTCAAAAACCTCAGAGTTTTGACAACATTTATGAACAACAACGCTCGCGACCCCGCCCGCTCCGATTATTAACGCTTTTCCCATTATTTTGTCCTCCTGTTAATAAAAATCAATTTCTTTATTTCACTGTATACGTGTATATTTGTCTTTAGCTAAATACGCTCTTGAATATTAATACTCAAAAATAAGAAAATCATTCACCTAAAACTTATCGCCCACGGCGTAAGTCGGGTCAAGACCACTCAAATTTTTGTATAACAAAAATTCTTGTAACCAACAGCATAAGTATTGGCCTGTCGGTTAAATACATCTTAAAATTCCTCCATAAGTTCCTTTACATAATTGGGAAGAGCAAAGCTTCCCTTATGAAGCTTTGTGTTATAATATTTTGTCTTAATTCCAAGCCCGTTCCAATAATCCTCCTTAATATCGGCTACAGGGTCAAACTTTTTAGAAGCAAACCCAAAAAGCCAGTGGCCCGAGGGATATGTCGGTATATGAGCCTGATATAATTTAGTAATGGGGAAAAACTGCCTTATTCTTTTATTAGCCCGTTTGAGGGACTCGGCATATACTTTATAATAAGGACTCTCATGCTGATTAACTAAAATTCCATCATCGTTTAACGCTTTATAGCAGTTCCCGTAAAACTCTTTTGTAAAAAGTCCCTCTCCCGGTCCAAAAGGGTCTGTTGAATCCACAATTATAAGATCATAATACCCTTCCTTCTTTCTCACGAATTTAAGTCCGTCCTCATAAAAAATATTAACCCTTTTATCATGAAGTTTACCCGCCGTCTGTGGAAGATATTTAAGACAGGCGGAAACAACCATATCGTCTATCTCCACGAGGTCAATTTCCGAGACAGACTCATATCTTGTGAGTTCTCTCACTGTTCCCCCGTCGCCCCCGCCTATAACAAGAACTTTTTTAACATCGGGATTAACGGCCATAGGCACATGAACAATCATATCATGATATATAAACTCATCTTTTTCCGTAATCATCATAAGACTGTCCAAAGTCATAAAAACGCCAAACTCGTCAGAACGCATAATATCTATACGCTGAAAATTACTTTTGGCGGAATATAAATGCTCGTCAACCCTTATCGAAAACCTAACATCGGGGCTATGCTCCTCCGTATACCACAATTCCATAAAAAATCCCCTTTCAAAATTTAGCGTATTTCTCTATCAGCCGCTACTTAAACTCTCTGTAAAGATTTCCCCTCGCTGTCATACTCCGACACAACATTGATTCTCTTAATATAAATATCCTCCGTTCCGGTAAGAAAACAGCCTTTTTCTTTGGCGTAAGCTATATAACTTAAAATATCTTTGGTAATATACTCTCCAGGAGCCAGAATAGGTATTCCCGGAGGATAGCACATCACAAACTCACTGCATATTTTTCCAAAGCTTTTTTCGATAGGCACCGAGATTTTAGGAGCGTAAAACGCCTCCTGAGGGGTCATAGCTACAAGAGGATTAATATACTCGTGGTCGAACATACCCGCTTTATCTCTCGAATAGAGTCTTTTTATCTCAGACATAGAAGAAATGAGTCTTTCTATAGCGAGAGCTTTGTCCCCCACGGAAATAATAGCTAAAATATTCCCTATGTCGCCGAACTCAATCTGAATATCATAATCATCTCGTAAAATATCGTAAACCTCAATCCCCGCGAGCCCTATACTTCTTGTGTGAACAGAAAGCTTAGTAATATCAAAATCAAAAACCGTGTCGTTATTTATAAGCTCTCTGCCATAAGCGTAAAAGCCCCCGATTTTATTAATTTCCTCTCTGGCGTATCCCGCGAGCTGAGAAACCCTGTCAAAAATGCTTTGTCCGTTAAGAGCTAAATTTTTTCTTGAGATGTCAAGAGAAGACATAAGCAAATAAGAACCGCTGGTAGTCTGGGTTAAATTTATAATCTGCCTTACATAGCCCTGGCTTATATCGTTATTAATAAGTAAAAAAGAACTCTGTGTAAGAGAACCTCCGGTTTTATGCATACTCACGGCAGCCATATCGGCTCCCGCGCTCATAGCGGATATAGGCAGATTGTCGTTAAAATAAAAATGTGTTCCATGGGCCTCGTCCACAAGCACAAGCATACCGTGTTTATGGGCAAGCCTCACAATATCCTCAAGAGGGGAACAAATACCGTAATAAGTTGGATTGTTTACTAAAACCGCTTTAGCGTCGGGATTTAATAAAATAGCTTTCTCAACGTCTTTAATAGACATACCGAGAGCGATTCCAAGCTCGTCGTTGGTTCCGGGGTTTACATAAACAGGCTGCGCCCCGCTTATAACAAGGGCGTTAATCGCGCTTCTATGTACGTTTCTCGGCATAATAATTTTTTCGCCTCTTTTGCAGGCGGTAAGTACCATAGACTGGACGGCTGACGTTGTCCCGTTAATCATAAAGAAAACATGCTTCGCCCCGAAAGCGTCGGCGGCGAGCTCTTCCGCCTCCTTAATCACTGAAACGGGATGACAAAGATTATCAAGAGGCTTCATTGAGTTTACGTCAACACTCATACACTATTCTCCTAAAAACTCCGTCAGCTCGCTGTTT
>CANOGI010000004.1 GCA_947565475.1 uncultured Eubacteriaceae bacterium | reverse complement strand
AATTCACATTGGCTTGTATAGCCTATATTGTTAAACATTTTTTCAAGTTCAGACAGATAAATATTATCAGACGATTTAAGCATACGTCTTATTTTTTCTCGTTTAACCTTGATTTCAAATCTTATAATTCCGTCTGCTTCATCAATACATTCTTCAGGAAAATATTTTTTGTGTTCAAATAACTGTTCTTGTTTGTTATAGGCTATAATTTCAAAACTTTTACCTTTAAAGCCTACAGAATTTTTATACTTTTTAAATTTGTTGCAGTTATTATCAAAATATGTGTGTTCTTCCATATTCTTTGTTTTATTGCCTCTTTTTAATAGCTTAATGTATGTATCGGCAATATAGGGAGATTCAAATTTATGATTAATACAGAAATCTATCTGGTGAATTCTGAAATTAAGAATATTCCCTACGTTATTAAACCACTCATAATGAAAAACTTTATCTAATTTAAGTTCATAAGGTATTTTAGCAAGTCCTTCAAATAATCTCTCAATATTGTATTCAGTTGGTTCAAATATCCCTATGTAGTCTTTATCACCAATTAATATCCTTGGGTTAATAACAAGTTTAATTCCCATTTCAAAAAACTCCTTTTTTCTAATAGGTCTGTAAAAGTAAATTCTTACTCCTTTTTCTCTTAAAAAATTCCAGTAAAAATATTCATATCCTTTGCTCTTATATGATTCGGGTATGTGTTCTTTTGTTAAATTAACTTTAAATGCTACTTGCCATTCACTTGGACTAAGTTTTTGTCTGAGTTCTATAGTATGGCACGAAAAAGTATTATAATCATTCATAGTGTATCTTTTCCTTTCTCATATAATAATTATTATGCAACAGTATTAATTATTTAGCTTTATTTAGTATTGTTACTATCCTTTTTGTAATTTATTAGAACTGTCAGAGTATAACAATTATTGGGAATAGGAGAAGATATACTATTATTTTTATAGGCTATTCACTATATTGATTAGTATTAATTATAAAATACTATAAAAATTAAATGTTAAACAAAAAATGTTTATATATAATTCATAAATATGATATAATATATTATAGTTTGAAATATGTATTCAATAATTATGAGCATATTAATAAAATTTATATATATACCATAAATTATTGACAAAATTAAATACTTATCATATATTTGGTACAAAAAAGGGGTATTTTTATGATTGAAAGAAAAGAGTATCTTGAAAATCTTATAAGTTTTAAAGATAAGCAAATCATCAAAGTTATAACAGGTATACGCCGCTGTGGAAAATCTACGTTATTTGAAATTTATCAAGATTATCTGTTACAAAACAACATTGATAAAACTCAAATAATTTCTGTAAATTTTGAAGACGCTGATTATATGGATATACAAGATTCTAAACAGTTATACAGTTTTATTTCTGAAAAACTTTTATCAGATAAAATGAATTATATTTTTTTAGATGAAATTCAGCAAATTTCAGATTTTCAAAAAGCTGTTGACAGCCTTTTTATAAAGAAAAACTGCGATATTTATATTACGGGTTCTAATGCGTATCTATTATCAGGAGAACTGGCAACATTGCTTTCCGGCAGATATATTGAAATTAAAATGCTTCCTCTGTCATTTAGTGAATATAGTTCCGCTTTTTCTGATAATAATAATCCCGAGCGTATTTATTCAGATTATATAACAAAAAGCTCTTTTCCTTATACATTAGAATTGTAAAGACAAAAGGATATTAAGCAATATTTAGAAGGAATATATAATTCCGTTGTATTAAAAGATATAATTGCAAGACGTAAATTTCCCGACCTTTTAATGCTTCAAAGTGTGGTAAGGTTTATGTTTGATAATATAGGCAATCTTTGCTCAACAAAAAAAATAGCGGATACTATGACTTCACTGGGAAGAAAAATAAGTGTTCATACCGTTGAGAATTATCTTTCCGCTTTATGTGACAGCTTTATTCTTTACAAAGTTGGTCGTTATGATATAAAAGGCAAACAATATCTCCAAACAGGTGATAAATACTATGCTTGTGATATTGGATTAAGATATTTGCTTCTTGGAAGTAAAAAAGCTGATGACGGGCATATTTTAGAAAATATAATTTATCTTGAACTTCTTCGCAGAGGATATGAAATTTATGTAGGTAAATCTGACAGTGCAGAAGTTGATTTTGTTGCTGTTAATGAGATTGGAATTGAATACTATCAAGTTGCTTATACTGTTCGTGACGATAGCACATTAAAAAGAGAACTTGCTCCCCTTGACGCAATCAGAGACCATAACCCTAAGTATTTGCTTACAATGGATATTCAGCCTATAACATCTCACAATGGAATACGTCAAATAAATGCCCTTGACTGGCTTTGTCACAAATAACAGAGTAGGGGAAGTTATAAATAACCTTGGTCTAATCACTAAACCGAGGTTATTTATAAATCAAAATATTTTTTTGAAAATTGCTTCTTAATCTATCGGCTCCACAAGCGGCATCAAAACTTATTGCGACTTTTTTCTCATCTGTACCAACACAGTATATCGGAAGTTTTTTCTTAGCGGCACTTGTTTCAATCGCCTGATCGTCAAAACTATGTAAAATCGGTCCCACAATTCCAAATCCAACGCACACCGCAACAAACAAGGTAACAGCCCATCTCACATAAAAAATACCACCAACTTTTTTTACCATATCAAAAAAATTATTCATATTAAATTCTCCTTATAAAAGATTTTATAGAATATAATATTCACAAAAAAAAATAAAATTCTACATTATATTAATCTATCAATCTATAAATATACAACTAAAATTATTTTTCACGTATGTTTTATTAATCGACATAGCCACCTGATTATATATTCTTTTATATACTTTATAAATATAATTTTTATCTAATATATTCTTATACTAATCCCATAAAAAAACATATATAATATACTTATCCACATAAGAAACCAAAAAATTACTTTGTTCAAAATTTTTCTAATTACGAATATAATTCCCTTTATACTTCTGGCATTTAAAAATTGCCTTTCATTAAAATTATGGTGTATACGAAAAAGGTGGTGTGAAAAAAATTTTTTTCACACCACCTTTTTCCAGAAATATACCCATTTCCTGAAAATTGTTTAAGGAGGGAACCAGCCATGTTTTTTTCGCACCAAAAACCGGTGCGAAAAAAGTTCCTGTTCTCAGAGGAGCAAAGCCCGCCTTGCGGATTTTAGCCTACGGCGTTACATTTTTGAAGTTTATTAGCAAAAATAAAATTTGAAAAAGTTTTTAATTTTATTTCAGATAAATTTTACTTTCTCACAGCCCCTTTTTTGTATTTATAAACTCAACAAATATTTCTAATTTAAAAAATATTTACTATTTCACACTAAAAATTTTATAAATCATTATAACTTATTTATTTCATTAACAATCATAGGAAGTGCTTCCTCAAAATCTACCCCATACCAGTTTAATTTGCCATTTTTAATTGTTTTCTTTATACACTCAACAGTATAATCAGCAGCGATTTTGAGAGAGTCTGAAAGCGTCCTGCCTCTCATTAACGCTCCAACAGTTGTACTTGAGAACACATCACCTGTCCCGTGATAAGTCGCGTTTATTATATCATGAGAATAAGTAAATATATTTCCTGACTCGCTGTCCATACCAACAAAACCCGTTTTACCCTTTTCAAAGCTCATTCCCGTGAGAACAACCTTTTTAGCCCCCAACTTAGCGAGCTTCTCAAGAATATCCTTTATATACTCCTCATCTCCATCCGGATTGTATTCTGAATTTGTCATAAAACACGCTTCTGTAAGATTGGGAACAATAACATCCGCTTTAGAACAAAGTTTTGCCATTTCTGAAGCGAAAACCTCATCAAATCCAGGATAAAGCTTACCATTATCAGCCATAACGGGATCAATAAATATAATATTGTCATCTGTTTTAAATCTATCAAAAAATTCAGAAACAATTTTTATCTGTTCAAATGAACCAAGATATCCCGTATAAACAGCGTCAAATTTAAAGTTTTCTTTTTTCCAATGCTCCGCGATAGGTATAATTTCCTCTGTAAGATCTTTAAAAGTAAATCCACTAAACATAGTATGCGTCGAAAGTACGGCCGTAGGCACAATACCACATTCAACTCCCATCGCTGAGATTATAGGAAGCGCCACCGTAATTGAGCATTTACCGACACATGATATATCTTGTATTGTTACTATTCTTTTCATTTTCTCTCTCCTTAACTCTTTTCTAAACCAACTCAGCAATATCAAAAATAAGTTTTTCTGTTTTGTCCCATCCCAGACATGGGTCTGTTATGGACTTACCGTAACACCCTCCATCAACCTTTTGGTTTCCGTCTTCTAAATAGCTCTCTATCATAAATCCTTTAACAAAAGAACGAAGCTCGGTTGATAATTTGCAGCTATGCAAAACCTCTTTGCAAATTCTCACCTGCGCCAAATAGTTCTTATTTGAGTTGGCGTGATTCGTGTCAATAATAACAGCTTTGTTTTCTATAGTGCGCTCATTATAGGCTGTATATAATCTCTCTAAATCCTCAAAATGGTAATTAGCGTAACACTTCCCGTCCTCTTTAACATACCCTCTTAAAATAGCGTGAGCGAAAAGATTTCCGGCAGTCTCAACCTCATAACCCCTGTAAGAAATCGTATGAGGCCTTTGAGCGGCGTAAATGGAATTAAGCATAACATCCATATCACCGCTTGTGGGATTCTTCATACCGACAGGAATCCCCACACCGCTCGCGGTTAATCTGTGCTGTTGATTCTCAACAGAACGCGCCCCCACAGCCACATAGGATAAAACATCAGACAAATAACTGTGATTTTCGGGGTAAAGCATCTCATCAGCGCATGTGAGCTCTGTTTCTTTAACCGCGCGAATGTGCAGCTCCCTTAAAGACATAAGACCTTTAAGCATATCTGGCTTTTCTGTGGGGTCTGGCTGTAAGGCGATACCTTTATAACCGTCTCCCGTAGTTCTTGGCTTATTAGTATAAATACGAGGTATAATAATCAATTTATCCATCGTCTTCTCTTGAATTACTTTAAGCCTGTGTATATATTCCAAAACAGCGTCCTCTCTGTCAGCTGAGCAAGGACCTATAATAAGCATCATTTTTTTTGATTTGCCGCTTAAAATATCAGCTATCGTATTGTCTCTCTCTTCTTTTATTTTAAGCATTCTTTCCGTCATAGGCAAACACTCTTTAAGCTCTTGAGGAGAATAAAGTTTTCGTTTAATGGTAATTTGCATATCCATAAGTATAATTTCCTTTCAAAATTTTTTGATTAAAGGACATTTTAAAACAGCGTGACGGCTGGTCAAAAACTATTCGTATTTTATTTCATAAAAGGACTCTAACCCCACAATGTTTTACAACGTCTTTATATTCAATAGAAACTCACAACGCCACTAAAATATGAGAGTAATCGTTCTCACTTAAAACCCACGGGTCTACTTGGTAATTTAAAATCCCGCTAATAAACAATTTCACTAAAAGTATAAACATTTGCGTTTATCATAAAATCAAAGACTATTCATAGTTTTGTTTCAAAAAAACACTCTAAACCGACAGCGGATAACCCCACCTCTATATTAAAAGAGAGCTTATATTCCAGCTGAACGCAAGAATAAGTCCCCCTTCCGCTTTAGAAACGGTAATACTTCCTTTGGTCAGTTAAAATATAAAAATATCATAAATTCCCGCAATTATAGTTATTTTAACTCAAAAAGCACTCATTGTCAAAAAATTTTAATATATTTTATTTCTCTTGCGAAAGTCCTTTTAAAATGATAATATAAATTTATAAAAATAATTTTATATTTGTTTTGAGTTTTCACCGACTTAAATAAAATTCTATTGAAATTACGACAAATATTGTTTCACTATATATTCCTTAATAAATCTGAAAATTTCATAAAAATGGTATTACAAGGTGGTGTAATAATGAAAAATATTATACAAATTTCTGAAGCGGAATTCAAGGTTATGAAAATAATATGGGAAAAGTACCCTATTAGCACAAACGATATAGTTAATATTCTTATAAAAAACACAGAATGGACTCCAAAAACAATTCAAACGCTTATAAGCCGATTAGAAAAGAAAAAAGCGATAAATCATGAAAAAAACGGAAGAATGTTCATATATTCTCCACTTATCAAAAAAGATGACTATATCAATGCTGAGACTCACTCTTTTTTAAATAAGTTTTATAAAGGTGCCGCTAACAAACTTGTTTTGAGTTTTATCAAAAATGATATGCTGAGTAAAGAGGAAATTACAGAGCTTAAAGATTTTCTGGATAAAATGTAAAAATTCTATTATCTAACATTTTTAAAAAATAAGAACTACTTAAAAATTTTTAAAAATGTAAAATAAATATGTATTTTTTCTTTATTAAGTTCTTCAAGTAAATCACATTAAAGAGGTGACTCCTATGTTTATAACACATTTCATAATATCAAATATTGTCATAACTCTTATAGGACTTGCTTTAATCTGCTTTAAAGCTACTTTTAAAAATATTATTTCTCCGAGAGTAAGCTATTATATGTGGTTTTTCTTTATTTTTATTATGCTTTTCGTTTTTGTTCCTCAAATAGACTTTTATATTAATATTCCTATAAACAGAAATACACCCGGAATATATGAAAACGCTGATATTGTATACAATGAGATAAGCTTACAACCCTATTGGGAAACACAAAGTATTAATCTTTCCGTTATAATTATGATTATATGGCTCACAGGTGTTTTTATAGGAGTTTTTATATATTCAGCGGCGTTTCTTAAAACAATGGGAATAATAAAAAACTCCTCAGAATATAAAACATATGGCAACATAAAAATTCTGGTTTCCAATGACACTAACACGCCTTTTTCTTTTGGAATAATAAAAAAAGTTGTTGTTCTGCCCTATCATATACTCAACATTAATGATAATAACAATATCATATATATTATAACCCACGAAATAACACATCATAAACATAAAGATATTGTGTTTAACTCAATACTATGTCTCTTAAATATATTATTTTGGTTTAATCCCATTATTTATATCATACTTGAAAAAGTACGTCTTGATATGGAAATATATTGTGATTATACTGTTTTAAATATAATAGGCTCAAACTTAAAAACCGACTATGGAAAAGCGATACTAAATCTCGCGGAAAAAAACACCACGAGATTAGGAAGTAACTTTAGTGGAGCCTATAGGTGCCTTAAATCAAGAATTGAGAAAATCGCTCTGTACGGTAAAACTTTCAACCAAAAATTTTCTGCCTGCGTATTGTTTTCCACATTTTTATTATCATCTTTCGGTTGTTATTCAATAAATATTTTCGGATATAGTTTTAATAATTATTCCCTCAACTCCTTAAATATAGAAAATATAAATTTAGACAAATACTTTGACGGCTATAACGGTTGTTTTGTAATGTATGACCAAACCCTTGGCAAATATTTTATTCACAACAAAGATATGGCTAAGAAAAGATTCCCTCCCTACTCCACGTATAAAATAGCTATAGCTTTAAACGGATACCAAAATAATATTATATCCGCTGACAATAACTTTATGAAGTGGAACGGGATAAAATATACTTTTGATGAGTGGAACAAAAACCAAACCATTAACTCAGCGATGAAAAACAGCGTAAATTGGTATTTTCGCAATATAGATAAAAGTATGGGATATAATAACATTAAAAGTTTTTTAAGCGAAATGAGTTACGGAAATAAAAACATAGGATTTAATAAAGAAAATTACTGGCTTGACGGTACATTAGAAATATCCCCCGCTGAACAGGTAAATTTCATAAGAAACATATTTAATACTCCAAATATTGACTTTATTAAAAACTCAATAAAAATATACGATAATTTTTACGGCAAAACAGGAAGCGGAAATAATGCGGGCTGGTTTGTCGGGGCTTATAAGAATAAATATTATTTCTCTGTATATATAGACGGAAACGGAGCCAACGGGAACAGAGCTTATAATATTTTGTTAAATATTTTAAAAAAAGATATTGACAACTAAATATTACAGATGTAATATTTAGTTGAGGATATTTACAATCAAATATTACATCTGTAATAATAAAGGAGAATGGTTATGAAAAATTTATTTTTACTCTTCACGGCTCTAATTTTAATTTTGACCGGATGCGATAATATTAAAGAGTCAACTGATGACGAGATAAACTTTAACGAGTATTTCAAAGGAATAAACGGCTGTGCCGTATTTTATAATCCGGAAAACGGAAAGTATACATATTACAACAAAGATATGTGTTATAAAGAATTTTCCCCCTGGTCAACATTTAAAATCGTCTCCGCGGGAGCGGCTCTTGAAAATAATATAATTTCTTCCGCCGACGATAAAATGCTGTATAACGGAGAAAATTATCCATTTGAAAGCTGGAATAATGACTTAACCTTAAAAGAAGCGTATAAAGAATCATGCGTATGGTACTTCAGACAGTTAATAGATAAAACGGGAGCTGAAATCATTCAAAAAACGCTAAATCAACTAAATTATGGCAACAAAGATATTTCTCAATGGGAAGGAACAGGCGAAAAGAAACCTTCTGACCTTAACGGCTTTTGGCTTGGCTCGTCGCTAAAAATATCTCCAGTTAATCAAATTGAGGTTCTTAAAAGTATTTTTACAGATAAAAACTGTTTTTCAGTAAAAACCCTCTCCGTTTTAAAGGATATTATGGCGACTGAAAATCCCTACGAAATAGACCTATATGGTAAAACGGGAACAGGATATAATCAGGCGTGGTTTGTCGGCTTTTTTGAACAAAATGGCTCTATTGAGTACTTTGCCGTGTTCCTTGATAACGGTACAGGAAAAAATGTCGCTGGAGCCGACGCTAAGGAAATCGCTATAAACTTGATTAACAAACACTTTAAAAATCATTAACTTTCAGTAAAAAACATTTATAATCAATAAACTTAAAAATCAATAAGTTCATTAACTATAATATAAGCATACTTAAATATCCTCACCTTACTGAAAGTAGCTTTTTAAACTCGTAAACCATATATAATTATTGTCTATAGCCAAACTACTTGAAAATAAACAAAAGGAGACGAGATTAAGATTATTTTTGCAAGACAAAGAAAATAGAGCATAGTCCATAGCCTATGCTTATTGACGCTAACGCGGCAAAAAGGATTTTAAACCGGCTAACTTGTTCATTTTTCAAGTTGTTTGACTATACCCAAAAATTCCAAAAAATAAAACAGATTAAAGGAAATCTCCATTTTCTTTTGTCTGTTTTATTTTTTATAATATAGTCAATAGACTTGAAAATTAACAAATTCATTGACTATAGCGCATAACGTGGGCAGAGAAAGCAAAAAAATATGGCAGATATTAAAATGTTTGTTGAATATCTATAGAAAAACTGGTAAAATTGGTAGTGACAAAAATATAAGTTATGGGAGTTGATTAATATAGTATAACTCTAAATCCTTAAAAACGGTATTCGTCTTAAATTGAAGTCAAGACTACTCGAATTTTTGTACAACAAAAATTCTCGTAACCGACAGCGAAAGTATTCGCCTTTGTATTCAGAGTGAAGTTGTTCGCCCTTGCAACCTGACTTGCACTCCCCTTGAATACAAGAGTAAGTTCCCCACAGGTGACTTCCTCTGTCGGTTAAAATAATAAATAAAAGGAGTGACGCTTTCCATTAATATACTTTTATTTAATAGCTTTAAAAAAACAAGACTTAAATAAAACCTCTCGGTTTATTTACCTATAGTTAATTATATCGGCTTGTAACCTAAGAGCAAAATAATACAATAATTACTCGATACATCATTTTTATTAAAATTTTCCTCTTCATTCTTTTATTGCTTTGCTATAAATTGTTTCTTTCCATATTAATTGACTATAACATATAAAATATTATTTACAGTAGGTGAGTAAAATGAAAAAACAAACTAATAGAAGTAGCTTTTCGGGGCAGTTAGGTTTTATAATGGCGGCGGCGGGAAGCGCCGTTGGCTTAGGAAATATATGGCGCTTTCCATATTTAGCCGCGAAAGACGGCGGCGGGGTATTTATATTTTGTTATATAATACTGGCGTTGACTTTTGGTTTCTCATTATTAACAACAGAGGTAGCCATAGGAAGAAAAACAAAACAAAGTCCTCTTACAGCGTATGGAAAAATAAATCGGCACTGGAAAGGCATTGGCGTCCTCGCTTGTTTAGTCCCCATATTAATTTTACCCTATTACTGCTCTATAGGAGGATGGGTATTTAAATATTTAACAATCTATTTAACAAATCAAGGAGCCGAGGCGGCAACGGGAGAATATTTCTCTGGATATATTTCCGGTACTTTTCAACCATTAATATATATGTTGATATTTTTCGGGATTACAGCAATTATAGTATACCGCGGAGTTGAACAAGGGATTGAGAGATATATTAAAATTTTAATGCCTATATTGGTTGTATTGGTAATCGGAATTTCTGTTTTTTCTCTGACCTTAGAGCACACTGAACCAAACGGCGTAGTTAGAACCGGTTTAGAGGGATTGAAAGTTTATCTTGTACCTAATTTTTCTGAAATCTCCATAAAAGAATTTTTTATAATACTAATAGACGCGTTGGGACAACTGTTTTTTTCTATAAGCGTGGCTATGGGAATTATGGTGGCTTATGGCTCGTATGTACGTAAAGATACAGACCTAATGCATTCAATTAATCAAATTGAGTTTTTTGACACATTAATCGCTCTGCTCGCGGGACTTATGATTGTTCCGGCGGTCTTTACGTTTATGGGGGCGGACGGTATGTCGGCCAGCGGACCCGGGCTTATATTTGTCTCTTTGCCTAAAGTCTTTACAGCTATGGGAGGCATAGGCAATATCATCGGATTTACTTTCTTTTTAATTGTGTCTTTCGCGGCGGTAACATCTTCCGTTTCGGTAATGGAAGCGATAGTCTCAAGTATTATGGATCACTTTAACTTTTCAAGGAAAAAGAGCACCGTTATCGTATCCGTATACACCTTAATAATAGGCTGCATCGTATGTTTAGGATATAACTCTCTTTTCTTTGAGTTAACACTTCCAAACGGAACTGTTGGTCAAATTTTAGACATTCTTGACTATATCAGCAATAATTGCTTAATGCCATTGGTAGCGCTTTTAACATGTATACTTATCGGCTGGGTAGTAAAACCTGATGTAATAATTGAGGAAGTCACACAAGGAAAATATAAATTCAGAAGAAAATGGCTTTATATAATGATGATTAAATTTATCGCACCCATTATGTTATTCCTTTTGCTTCTTCAGTCAACAGGTTTATTTAACTCATAAAAAACAGACAGACGATTTAAGACTAAAAACTCTTTAATCGTCTGTTTCTCTATATAGTCAAACTACTTGTTCATTTTTCAAATGGTTTGACTATAAATATAGAATTTACTCTCGTTTTGTATTTGCCACAAAACAAAAGTACTTATAACCTATGGCGTTTTTACACCTATCGTAATACCATATATCCCTGAATAAAAAAAGTAAACCATCACTTTTTAATGATGGTTTACTTTTTTATTTAAAAACGGAGAGTTAGGGATTCGAACCCTAGGTCCTACGCAAATAGAACACGAAATTTCGAGTTTCGCACCTTAAGCCGCTCGGTCAACTCTCCAACTATACTTAATTATATCACACTTTTAAAAAAAATAAAAGAGTTTTTTTTATTTTTTTATTAGACAAGTTATCATGTATCACACATAAAAAAACAAAATTTATAAACAAATAAATTCTATCAAACTTTAAATTGTATTACTTAATTATTTTTCCCTAACTAAGCAAAAAAACGGCTATTTTCCGTAACCGAACCTTAGCCGCTTTCTTTCAGATAATCTCAAAACTTAAAATCTAATTATTTTCTCACAGCGAAGTCAATTTGCTGAATACTGCCCGCTCCACCGCTTTCTTTTAGATAAACCCCCGTATTTCTAACCTGAGCGTTCCGCTGATTTGTTTCCGTATCGTTTACACTAAACTCTGTGGAAACATTGTTTAAATATATAGCACCCAAATCCGCCTCTTTAAGAGAAAGCAAAACATCTTTTCCGTTTTCATCTTTTGTCCATACCTTTAATTTGCTGTAAATAGCGTCCGCCTCATCAATCCAGCCGTTTCCGTCATCATCATATTTGGCAAGCTCCTCAAAACCATTACCAGTCATAGCCCCAAAAAGCTCACTTCCGTCATTAATAACACCGTCGCCATTTTTGTCTAAGGCTAAAAAACCACTGCCTTTTCCAAGCTGTGAAATTTCCTCTTTTTCCCCATCAGCGTCAAGGTCAAAAAAGAAAGTCTGATCACTAATATTAGCCGGAGCCGAATCTAAATTTATAACTAATGGATCTTGTAATACAACTTCTTCCGATGTATTCTTTTCTATATATTGTTCAAAACTTCTTGACATCTCAACATTTACATTAAAAGCGATTTCTCTCCCGTCAGCGGTTTTAACAAAACCTGTCGATGAAAAAGCGGTTACCTCCTCTTCTTTAACAAAAACAGATTCCCTTCTCTCAATCTGCCAAACAGTAGTATTACCGTTGTTTCCTCCGTTATTACCATTTAACATCACGAAATTGTCAGAACTCTCGTTAAAACCTCTTTCTCTTTTTAAATTTTTTAAGTTATCCGATAATTTAGACATTTCATCCAAAAAATCATAAGAACGCCCCTTGCCTTTCGGCTTAGTTAAAGCCTCTAAAATTTTTAAAAGAGCTTTAATCTTCATCGTGTAGATATCCTCAATCCTTGTCGAGGCGTTTTTCTTAGACGCCGCCGCTGTGGCTAAAGTTACTTCCTTAACGTTAGAATTAATTCCCCTATTTTTTCTGTTATCATCTTTTTCCGGATTATCAACTATACTTTCAAAATTGTTCTCATTAAAAGAATCTATATCCGCTCGGTCTGAGGAAGACCTGCTTTTAGCGAGATATTCCCTCGCCTCGTCAGAAATGGTCAAAACGTCTTTTGAACTGATTTTTGTCGTAACGTTAGAGCCCTTTGCTTTTCTTTTTTCCTCTACCTCTCTTGTCTGAACGGTTCTGCTTTTTCTTGATGAATTCATCGAGACATTATAAGAATCTATAATCATAATATCAATCTCCCTTTGACTTAAATAACAACATCTTACCAAGAGTCAGCAAAAACATTATGTATGTTTAAAAATAAAAAAACACGACGGCTGAAATATCTTTTCACTCGTTAATATCGGTCAGCAAAAGCTATAAAAAACTATGCCTTCCCTATTAGACTCCGTAAAATAGTTTCTAAAACTTATCTCTTTTTTATTTTTTCAAGCCCATCAACTATAAACACACAACGTATGTCCTCAAAGACTTTTACTTATTTTTTTTAACGCTAAACTATATAGTTGTAAAACAATTTCTAAAAATAGGTATGAGATTCTCTCACAGTATATATCGTCAAAAGTCAAAAGAAAGATAATATCATTTTTAATAAAATATTTTTTTATACTTTTTAAGTTTGTCCACTATAACAAATATTTACAGCATATTGGATATATCTTAAAACATTTTATAAATATAGACAGCGTTTCATAACATATTGGCATTTTACTATAACTTTTACTTTGCTCAGTCAAAGACTATTTATTTTTATTTCACAAAAATACTCTAAACCGAAAATGGATAACTCCCCCTTTGTATTAAATGAGGACTTGTACTCTCAATAAATACAAAAGGAAGCACCCCCAGCTTAAAAAGGTGGGTACTTCCTTAATCTTTCAAACTATCTTAAACATAGTTTTAACAATTACTCGCCATCCTCCAAAATAACATAATTTTTAATATCCCTTAAAACAAAAGACATATATCCCCCCGTCATAGCGTCAAAAACCGCTATATCATTTACTATTTCCCATTTATCACCGTTTTTAATAAGGTCTATAGGCACGGTTGTCTCAAGTTTTTCTTTGCTCTTATAATTTTCGATATATTTTTTTAAAATAGGATAAAACTCGGCTATAATATCTTCCTCCTTAGCGTCGTTTTTCCTTGAAATTTCTTTTGTGTTAAACTCCTCATAAGTATCCATCATAACAGACGACATCGCCACATTTCTCATCTTCACCATAATGCGAGCCTCATCATTTTTTATCTCGCTATTTAGAATCTCATACTCAAAATTCCCAGTAATAGTATCCCATGTGTATTTAACAGCCTCATTTTGAGCTAAGGAGTTTTCATCAAGTGAAAAAATACCGTCAATCATATAGTTTCTCATATTGGCAATATTGTTAGCCTTAAACTCCAAAAGAAAACTATCAGCGATATATTCAGGAGAGCCTTCCTCATAACTTGATTTAACCGCCTCTTTGTCTCCTTCTTTTGTTTTCAGTGAATCGTCAGAACATGACGAAAAAAGAAAGATAATATTTAAAAGCACTATAAGCAAAATATTTTTAATTTTCATAAAATAAAATCTCCTTGACAAAAAATTAAACCCATTTATAGAATAAATTTTTTATACTTCAACAGCAAATTTTCTTTAAACACAAAAAAAACCGAGATAGCCTAAAAATATACCGACAAAAAAACCCGCGAGCACATCCGATAAATAGTGCAATCCGGCGAATACCCGAGCTATACCTGTGACAATAGCCATAGCGAAAATAATAATTCCGCAAATATGACTCATATAAAAAAAAGCCACCGCTATAGCCATAGCCGAGGCGGAATGATTACTCGGAAAAGAACCAGCGCTCTTATGGCTTACAATACTGTTTATTTTAAGAACGTCAAAAGGTCTCTTTCTTCCTATTAGTTTTCTTATAAGCATATTAAAAAAAATAATAAAAACCGTTACAAAAAAAAATTTAAAAACCCTTTCATCTCCAATAATGGCAAGTGTAACTGTCATTATTCCAAATATCAAAAAAAATATATAAACTGAAATATTAACAATAAATTTAATAAAATCATAAACGCCTTTTCTGTTCAAAGTAAAATCATATAATTTAAGAACAATTTTTTTATCCATAACTCTCTCTATCCAATCCGGACTATTCGTAATTTAAAACTAATTAACAATCATATGACTATATACAACTAAAACTCACAAAACAATAAAATTTTTCCTAAATACCATCATATAAGATTAATTATATCTCATCAAAAACACTGAATATATTCGACGAGTTTCAATCGCCGAATATATTCAACATTTTGTTTTCATATCTATTTTTCCCAAACACCGTCAAATGAGAACTCGGCTGGTCCAGTCATATACACGTGATTGTCATTTTTGTCCCATGTAATCTGTAAATGCCCGCCAAGAAGCTTAACATCTACGTTGCTTCTGTCAGATTTCTCATTAAGAGCGGCGGCTACAACTGTAGCGCACGTACCTGTTCCGCAGGCGAGGGTTTCCCCTGTGCCTCTTTCCCAAACCCTCATTTTAAGATGGCTTTTATCTATAATTTGAACAAACTCAATATTCGCCCGTTTAGGAAAATGCTTGTCTGTCTCAAGCACAGGCCCATATTTCTCAATATCAAAATTATCAACGTCATCAATAAACGTTACGGCATGAGGATTCCCCATTGATACGCAGGTAAATGTAAAATCTTTGTCAAAAGCTTTAAGCGTAAGATTTTTCACGGGATTTTCATCTGAAACAACAGGAATATCAGAAGCTTTTAAAATAGGTTCTCCCATATCAACCGTTAAAGAAACCGTTTGATTTTTATCATCTAATTTAAGCTTTAAGATTTTAATTCCCGCAAGAGTCTCGACCGTAATTGTATCCTTACATACTATTCCCCTGTCATGAACATACTTTCCGACACATCTTACACCATTTCCGCACATTTCAGATTCCGAACCGTCCCAATTAAACATTCTCATACGGCAGTCGGCAATTTCACTCGGCATAATAAGAATAAGCCCGTCCGACCCAACTCCAAAATGCCTGTCGCTGATAATTTTAGCGAGCTCAGAAGGATTCTCAACTTTCTCCTCAAAACAGTTCACGTAAACATAATCGTTTCCACAGCCCTGCATTTTTGTAAACTTCATAAATTAAAACGCCTCTTTTCCTAAAGATTGTCAAAAAACAAAACTAATTTTATTTTTGCCATAATTATACTAAACATAAGAAGTAAAATCAATAAAGAAATAAATTTATTTAGGTATTTTAAAAAGCTGGTCAAATTTTGTCATAAGAACAAAATTCCCTCTTACTTTAAGCTGACCTATCATAAAAGCCTTTTGAATAGTATACTTTCCATTTAAAATATCAAGCCAAACGGAACAATCGGAAAAGACCGTGACATCGGGATTTTCATGAACCCCGTCAAAATATTCGCAATTTCCCCCGCTTATCACAAGATAGCCCTCAAACTTCTCATCGCCTTTTACATTTATTTGAATAACCGCCTCAATCCCTGAAGATAACTGAGGCTGAAAATAATGATAAAGGCTTTGAGTTCTTTGCTGGCAACTTTTAATATGAGGAACAACATTTGAGAAACCGCCGTTTAAATCCTGATAAGGCTTTTGATACCCCGCCTGAAAAAATCCGTTTCCTCCTATTGGCTCACCTGATTTTTCGCTGTTATACTGGCTTGTCAGAATTTTGGAAATTTCTTTTATATCCTCCTCCTGACGCGCGTCAAACTCGCTGTAGTCAATTTCCCTTAATATCTCGCTTGACTTGATTTTTTTCGCTTTAGACTCATTACTTATAATTTTATTTGTGTTTTCCCTAAAATTGAAATCCGAGCCATTATCAATAGCAATTTTGCGTTGTGGAATAATAAAATTTCTCTCTTGTTTTAAAATCCTGTATAAATCCTCAGCGTATTTCTCAATAGCCTCTTTAATATAAGGCTCATTCATCGCCTTTATGGCGTCATTCTCCGAAATAGTTATCTTGCCCGTATCAATTCCCCCGAAATATGATATAACATCAGTTATAGAGTCACAAGCTTTTTTTTCGCTTCCGTCTCGAGATACCGTAACGCAGAAACACTTTTTACCCTGAAAAACATTTTGATAAATCCCATAGCCAAGATGCTCTATAAATGTCTGTAAAATACCACAGGGCATTGACAAAACCGACGTTGACTCAAAAATGACTCCATCGGCGACCGAAACCCTATGTAAAATATTTTCAACAGACTGAGATTTTATACCGTCAAAAAAATGAATATCAAAAAGTGAAAGGTTAATTTCCTCAACCTCAACGCCCAATTCATAAAAAGTATTTCTCAAAATTTGAGATACATTGTTAAGCCCCTGCTCAAAAGCTGGCATAGCGGCGTGCAACGAAACAATTTTCATAAATACTCACTCCAAAATTAAAATTATAACACTTTCATCCCTCGCAACTATAAAAGTCACTTTTCAAGGATTAGAGTGTATACATTATAATTTTAATTATAACATATTTAATAAAATATATGAAGATATTATTTTATTAAATTTAAAATAGACTGATTCACCCCCTCAGTGATAATAATTGAAAAAAGATTTTTCCCTTAATATAAAGTTTATAGTAAAACCACTTGAAAGATGGACAAGTTCGGCGGCTTAAAATAATTTTTCAAACTTAAAATTTTCGTTATCGTGTCATTTTTCAAAAAATTAAATAAAGTATGAAAGAAAACCAATATATCAGACAAGAGAAATCAACCTTAAAAAGTCCTCATTTTGAATATGGCAACACCATAAAATGAGGACTTTTCAAAAACAATAAATGAACCATAAAACGGGACTGCCAAAACAGCGGAAAACTTTAATATCGTGTCAAGACTACTTGAATTTTTGTATAACAAAAATTCGAGTAACCGACGGCGAAAGTATTCGCCTTTGTATTCAGAGTGAGCCTGCACTCCCCTTAAATACAAGAGTAAGTTCCCCCGATTAAGAAACAGGAGACTTTCTCTATCGTTTAAATTTTCCCGCCCATTCTATGCTTTCCCGAAATAAAAGGAGAGAAAACATTTGGTTCATATTCTATATTATTCAAAATACCAAATTTGGTGATTAAAAATTTATAAATGTTTTAACAATAAAAACAAAACAGAGCATAAATAAAAAAAATTAAAAATAGTCTTTTAATAATCAAAAAAATGGAGTATAATTTAAACATTAGAGCGTATCTGAAAACTATATAACAGCAGTAAGAACTATGCAAACGATACCTCCCTGAAAACCTTAAATATTTTTTAGTATAAAAGAATATACAGAAAATCGCAAAAAATAAAATAAATACATATCAAATTTCTTTTACTTTTTATGATTTATCATCGTTTTCTATTTTTTAGATACACCTTGGTAAAAATTCTATAAATTTTACTAAAAAACTATATAAATGTGAAAACAAAAAATAATTGTATGTTAGTGTCACAAAATACTCATACCCTATAGCGGATACATACGCCTTTGTTTTAAACGAAAACTTGTAATCCCACTTAAAACAAGAGTAAGCGCCCACACTTGAGAAATAGGGGACTTCCTCTGTCGGTTAAATATCACCGTCAGACCAAAAAATTATACATTCGGTGAATTTTAATCTCTTAATATATAATAATATCTCAAAAAAGGAGAATTGATATTTATGGAAAAAGATATTCTTGAACTTTTAGAAAAAGACAGTAGAATCTCAGCGAGAGAAATAGCGGATATGCTTGGAAAAGATGTTGAGGAAATAAAAAAATGTATTGAGAAACTTGAGAGTGAAAATATAATATGCGGCTATAACACCCTTATAAACTGGGATAACACTGAAAGAGAGTATGTAACGGCTTTAATTGAGGTAAAAGTTACTCCTCAAAGAGATCAGGGATTTGATAAAATAGCGCAGAGAATACAAAACTTTGATGAGGTAAAAGCGGTTTATCTTATGTCTGGCGCTTTTGACTTGACAATTATTATGGAGGGCAAAAATTTAAAAGAAATATCTTCTTTTATCTCAACAAAACTATCAACTCTCGACTCTGTTTTAAGCACGGCGACCCATTTCGTTCTTAAAAAATATAAAGACCATGGAGTTATTTTGGATGATGAAAAAAAATGTGACGAAAGGATGATTGTATCGCCATGACAGAAAAAAAATCTTTTATTACGGAAAAAATTAAAAATATACCATATTCAGGAATACGAAAGTTTTTTGATGTGGCTAACGAAATCGAGGGAGCGATTTCTCTGGGCGTCGGCGAACCTGATTTTGAGACTCCGTGGGCAGTTCGCGAAAGAGCCATATACACTATCGAGAAATGCAGAACAGTTTATACGTCAAACGCCGGACTTCCCGAGTTACGAAAAGAAATATCAAAATACCTTAAAAATAAAATAAATCTCGACTATGACTATAAAAATCAGATTATCGTAACCGTGGGAGCGAGCGAGGGAATTGACATAGCTCTAAGAGCAATTATCGACCAAGGAGACGAGGTTCTTCTTCCTGAGCCTTCTTTCGTGTCATATAAGCCCTGTATAATTATGGCGGGGGGCACACCCGTTGTTATTACCACAAAAGTTGAGAACAATTTCAGACTTACTCCTGAGGAAATTCTTGAGAAAATAACTGATAAAACAAAAGCCCTCATTCTTCCCTATCCAAATAACCCTACAGGGGCTATTATGGAAAGAGAAGACCTTGAGAAAATCGCCGAAGTTTTGAGAAAAAGAGATATTGTGGTTATAAGCGACGAAATTTACTCAGAGCTTACATACGGTGACAAAAAACATGTGTCTATCGCTGAAATAGAGGGAATGTATGAAAAAACAATCGTACTCAACGGATTCTCGAAGTCTTTCGCTATGACAGGCTGGCGACTTGGCTACGCCGCCGCTCCCCCCGATATTATATCAGCTATGCTTAAAATTCATCAGTATATTATTATGTGCGCTCCCACAATAAGTCAATATGCTGCCATCGAGGGATTAAGAGGCTGTGAGGAAAACGTGAACAAAATGCGAAAGGAATATGACAGAAGAAGACGAGTTATGCTTAAAGGATTCAGAGATATGGGTCTTGAGTGTTTCGAGGCGTTAGGGGCTTTTTATCTGTTTCCATCTATTTCCGTTACTGGTATGACCTCAGACGAGTTTTGTGAGAAACTTCTTCACGAGGAAAAGGTCGCCGTCGTTCCGGGAACGGCTTTGGGAGACTGCGGAGAGGGTTTTATACGCTGTTCATACGCTTACTCTATTAAAGATATTAACGCCGCTCTTGAGAGAATAGAAAAATTTGTTAAAAAATATAAAAAATAAAAATTTTTTATGAAAAAATATAAAAATATACGCTACATTTCAGATACTGAAAACTTCCTTGAGATAATTTTATGCGAGAAATCATTAATTTCTTATCCTATTCATAATCATATTTTTGATTTCACGGCTGGAATAATAATAGACGGCGTTATAAAAATAGATATAAACGGTAAAACAGATTTTTATAAAAAAAATGATATTTTTGTTATCCCCCCTTATACCCCGCATAGTATAACCTCAGTAAACTCATATTCTATGGCGAGCATATGCGTAAATAAAAAAACTGTTAAAATATTATCTGTATGTAAGATAAAACATAAGATTGATGATTTTATTAAAAAAAGTGGCTTAAACTTTTCCGTGGATTCTATCTCTCCACAATTTACTAACTTAATAGCCAGTAAACTTAAATTTTTAAAATACGACGAAACCCTGGGAATCAATAAAAATCTAAAAAACCAGCTTGAATTATATCCCGAAAATAATATAGATATTTACAATATGTCAAAAACCGAATATATAAGTAAATATCAGTTTATAAGAAATTTTAAAAATAAAACAGGACTCACCCCCCATAAATTTTTAATACAAAACCGTATAAGAAAAGCTCAAAGGCTTATCAAGAAAAATTTTTCTTTAACGGAAACAGCGGTTAATACAGGATTTTATGACCAAAGCCATTTTATAAAATATTTTAAGGATATTGTCGGACTTACACCTACGGATTATAAAATGGCTTGCGAACAAAATATTGATTTTAACACAAAGCCGGTATAAATTTAGCGAATATGTAAAGACCTTCGTCTCCGGCGATAACCCTATGGGGGGTGTTCTTTTCTAAAATTGAGATTACTCCCGGTTTATAAGCTATCTCCGTACCATTGTTGACACACACCCCGCTTCCGGCTATAATCTCATGTGTCTCAAACTGATTTTCGTGGATATGTTCCCCAATTTTTTTATTAGGCTCGATTTTTACCAGATGATAACTAAACATACCATTTGTTTGCTCGGAGGTAATTATATGCTTTAAGAATACGCCGTCAAAATCAGGATGTTCACTAAAACAAAGCTCGCCAAACCGTGTGGAAAAAAGTTTATCGGATAAAGCAAGCTCTCCATTTTGATTAAATCTCTCAAATAAATTTTTAAATTCCATTAGTACCACTCCTTAAATTTGAATTATATTTATATTATAATATCCACATATCAAAACGTATTGTAAAAAATTGCGGTATTATCCGTCTGAAAGAGAAGGTGAATTTATGGCTTATGAGGAACTGAGAAAAATAATTGATAATAGCGACAATATTGTGTTTTTAGGAGGCGCCGGCGTATCAACAGAAAGTAACATTCCTGATTTTAGAAGTGAAAAAGGGCTGTACAATGCCGTAAATAAATATGGCTATCCTCCTGAAAGTCTTATAAGTCACTCATTTTTTGTAAAACATACTGAATTGTTCTACGATTATTACAAAAATAATCTTATATACAAAAACGCTAAACCCAATAAGGCGCATATAGCTTTAGCTGAACTTGAGAAACAGGAAAAACTTAAAGCCGTTATAACTCAGAATATTGACAATCTCCACCAAATGGCAGGAAGTAAAAATGTTTTTGAGCTTCATGGTTCCGTCTTCAGAAATTATTGTACAAAATGCGGAGAGTTTTATGATGTAGATTTTATTTTAAAAGCTGAAAAGGTACCATACTGTGAAAAATGCGGTTCATTGGTAAAACCTGATGTTGTTCTTTATGAGGAAGGTCTTGACGATTATGTTTTAAGTTCAGCCTGTAAATATATAAACAGCGCCGACGTACTTATTGTCGGCGGGACAAGCCTCGTTGTTTATCCCGCTGCGGGTCTTGTGAATTATTACAAAGGCAATAAACTTATTCTTATAAATAAGTCTGAGACTTCTTACGATGAGAGGGCCAATCTTGTCATTCACGACAATATAGGAGATGTTCTCTCCTCCGTCGTTGACATTTAATAAGTATTTTTATAGACTGAGGTGATTCTCATAAAAACTGTTTTTGTGGCGCTCAACGCTAAATTTATTCATTCATCGCTGGCACTTAGAAGTATAAAAAAATACTGCGGAAAATTAAACATAGATATAAATATCGCTGAATTTACAATAAACAACAGTGAGGAATTTATATTCTCCGAAATTTATAAAATGAAACCCGATATTCTCGGATTTTCGTGTTATATATGGAATATAGAAATAATTTTAAATATAATTTCTGTTATAAAAAAAATTTTACCAAATATCAAAATAATACTTGGAGGCCCTGAGGTAAGCCATGAATACGAGTATTTATTTCAAAAAGGCGTGGATATTATAACAATAGGAGAAGGAGAAAAGACATCTTTTGAAATAATATCCTTCTTAAAAGATAAAAAAGGAAATCTCTCGGATATTGACGGAATAGCTTATCACGACGGTGAAAAAATCATCGTCACAAAAGAAAGAGCACCTCTCACCCTCGACGATATTCCTTTTGTATATGACGACTTTTCTATTGAGGAGCTTCAAAACAAAATAATATATTATGAAGCCTCAAGAGGATGCCCCTATAATTGCCAGTACTGTCTCTCCTCTGTTGAGAAAGGAGTAAGGTTTTTATCTAAAGAACGAATTTTTAAAGACTTAAAATTTTTTCTTGCCAAAAAGGTTAAACAAGTAAAATTTGTGGACAGAACCTTTAATTGTAATAAAAAACTCGCTATTGACATATGGGAATTTCTGATTAAAAACGATAATGGAACAACAAACTTTCACTTTGAGATTTCAGCGGACATTCTTGATGATGATATGCTTAACGTACTGAAAAAGGCAAGAAAACAGCTTTTTCAGCTTGAAATAGGCGTACAGTCCACAAATTCAAAAACACTTTCTTCTATACAAAGAAAAACTGACCTCACTAAACTTTTTAAAAAAGTCTCAATTATCAAAAGCTTTAGAAATATTCATCAGCACCTTGACTTGATCGCCGGTTTGCCGTTTGAGGATTATGACTCGTTTAAAAAGTCATTTGACGATGTTTACACAGTTTATCCTGAACAGCTTCAACTTGGTTTCCTAAAACTCTTGAGAGGTTCCGGGCTTAGAAGAGACTCAGAAAAATATGGAGTTGTTTATAATGAGAAACCGCCGTATGAGGTTTTATTTACCGAAAAAATTAATTTTGAGAAAATGACTCTTCTTAAATACATCGCCGAAATGGTGGAAATATATTACAACTCTGGAAAATGTTTAAACACGGTTAAATTTATGGTAAACTTTTTTGAAAGACCTTTTTCTTTTTTCGAGGAATTGGCATTATACTGGATTGATTGTGGATACCATGAGGTTTCCCATAACAAAATGAGGCTATATAATATTATGTTTGAGTTTTGCGTCTCGCACACCAAAGACTTGTATAAGCTGAAAGATATTTTAAAATTTGATATGTATTTAAACGACAATATAAAAAATTTTCCTTATTGGCTTCCTCAAAATAATTTTGATGAAACAAAATCTTTCGCGAGAAAATTTTTTGAGAACCCTGAGAATGTAAAAAAATACATACCAAATCTTATATCTTTTACTCCAAAGCAGCTCTCAAGGATGTGCCATATAGAAAAGTTTGATTATAACGTCTTCCTTGGCGCTCAAAACAATTTTTCTCATATAACAAAAGAGACTCAGTATATACTTTTTGATTATTATGGAAAAAACGACTTGTCGGGAAATTGTTTATATTATAAATTATAATAAACCTGTTCTAAACTACTGTAACCCTGGCTGACAAAAAAATCCTTTGTAAGTCAGTATCCCTTATATTATTAAACAAGTATAATGGTTAAAATAAGTTTTAATAAAAATTATATTATAAGAAAATTTATCAAAATGTATCTCAAAGAAGACTACTCAAATTTTTGTACAACAAAAATTCTTGTAACCGATGGCGAAAGTATTCGCCTTTGTATTCAGAGTGAGGCTGGTCGCAAAACTTCGTTTTGCTGCCCACCCTTGCAGCCTGGCTTGCACTCGCCCTGAATACAAAAGTAAGTACCCCCGCTTAAAAAACAGGGGACTTCCTCTGTCGGTTAAAATATACATAAAAAAATTATAACAAATAATAAATTCTTATAATATAATTGGAGGAAAATAATGAACTACAATCTTGAAAATAATGATGAACTAAAAAAAGTAAGGAGATTTACGCCTGATTATAATAAAGGCCTTTCCGAAAATGAGGTAAATCAAAGATTAGACGAGGGGCTTTTTAATGATGAGAATACTGTCCCCACAAAAACGATTCCTCAAATTATAACAAGTAATTTATGCACATTTTTTAATATTCTCAACTTTAGCCTCGCGGTTATAATAATTATTATAGGAGAATATAAAAATATTTTATTTATGGGTGTTGTTCTCTGCAATTTATTTATAGGGGTTATTCAGGAGATACGCTCAAAACTTACTATTGATAAACTGTCAATTATAGCCTCGACAAAAGCCGATGTCATAAGAAATGGAATAAGAACAAAAATATCGATTGAACAAATAGTTCTTGACGATATTCTTATATTTGAAAGCGGTTATCAGGTCGTGACGGATTCAATTATCATAAAAGGAAGTTGTGATGTAAACGAGTCTTTTGTAACGGGCGAATCGGACGCTATTTATAAAAAAGAGGGCGACTTGCTTCTGGCGGGAAGCTTTATAGTCAGCGGAAAATGTACCGCTAAGGCCGAGAGAGTAGGAAAATACAACTATGTGTCTAAAATTTCAAGCGGAGCTAAATATATAAAAAAAATCAACTCCGAGATTATGCGTACCCTCAATAAAATAGTAAAGATTATATCTTTTTTTATAATACCCGTCGGTATAATTATAGCGCTAAATCAATTTAATATTGATGAGAACACATTTGAAAAAGCTATTGTTCAAAGTATAGCGGCTATTATCACGATTATCCCCGAGGGTCTTATGCTTCTCTCAAGCACGGTGCTCGCGGTTGGAGTAGTAAGGCTGGCGAAATATAAAGTCCTCGTACAGGAACTTTATTGTATAGAAACTCTCGCCAGGGTTGACACTTTATGCCTTGATAAAACAGGAACCCTTACCGAAGGCTCTATGGAAGTCATAGACACAGTTATACTTAATGAAAACTACCGTGAGATAATGGAACCCGCTATTTCCTCCATAGTAAATTCTCTTTAGTATAATAACCCCACATTAAACGCAATAAAAGATAGATTTATAAACAAAAGCGACTGGAAGCCGATTACATTATGCCCTTTTTCAAGTCAAGA
>CANOGI010000003.1 GCA_947565475.1 uncultured Eubacteriaceae bacterium | reverse complement strand
ACAGTACTATGGAACTTGACAAGACGTGGAAGTATAACGAGAAAGAAGGCAGGGAAAGCGGAAATTACATCGCAGAGGGACATACATTTATTGACAAGTTTTTTGAGAGATAGAGTAAAATATATTTGTAATTTGGGGAATAGAGATAAGGGGATTCGCTGTCAAATAGTTGGCGGCAAATTCCCTTATTTTGCGTTTTTTAAAGTCTGTATGTATTATAAAATCTTGTCAAGGAATATTTTTGTAATCAATTATAGTGAAAAAACAAAAGAACTTTGATAAAACCCAATATATAAGTCAATAATTATAACTTTATTAATTTGGAGCATATTTATTATTATTTTGTGGAAAAATCTTGTCGGTGTTTTTTGTGATTTACGCTGTTTTTTATTTGATTAATCAGGGTTTATATGATATAATATAAAAAATGTCACATACAGAGTATCTGAAAATTAAATATATCTAAAAAATTATAAAAAATAAAACGAAATAGAGACGTTTTCGTTTGTTTTTTATAATTTTTTAGATATTTGGGCTTTGAAAAAGTAAATTTTTATATATTTTAGCCGACAGAGGAATTCCGATGCTTCTTAAGTGGGGGTACCTACTCTTGTATTCAGGGGGAGCGTAAGCTTACTCTGAATATAAAGGCTAATACTTTCGCCGTCGGTTACGAGAATTTTTGTTATATAAAAATTCGAGTAGTCTTGACTAATTAGAGAGAGTTTTCAGATACGATATAGTTAAAAAGAGCGTTTATATTTTTATTAAAATTGTTATTTACACAATTTTAACTATCACATTGTAGTTTTCAGACTCGCTATAGTTAAAAACAGAAAGGGACATTTTTGCAAACATATATTTTAAGAAATGGAGGCAGTAACTTTGAATTATAAGGTAAAAGGTATAATTTGTTCTATTTTGTCAATTTGTTTAATGTTTAATGGTTTATTTATCGGAAATGTTTTCGGCGCGGAGGAAAACGCTCCTATGAAAAAGGCGAAGCGTCCCGCCACTCTTAGTGTAGGCAAGGAAGAGAAATTTAAGTTTCACTCAATTCAGGAAGCCCTTGATTCCGTTACGGAGGAACCTACAGTTTACGCGCCTTTGACAATTATTATTAACGAGGGTGTGTATGAGGAGGAAATTCACGTAAAGATTCCTTATGTTATTTTTAAAGCGCCAGAGGGAGTAAGCTCGAAAAATATTGTGATTACATATGACAAAGCTAACGGGCACGTTGATGACCCTCAAAAGGCGAAAGGTACGCAAGATTCAGCCACAGTTACTCTTGAGAAAAACGCCGTCGGGTTTAGAGCGGAGGGAATTACTTTCCAAAATTCTTACAATATTGGGGAGGAACACGCTCACAGACCGCAGGCGCAGGCCGTGGCTCTCGTAAGTATGACCGACAAGGTATTTTTTAACAACTGCCGTTTTATTGGAAGGCAGGATACCCTTTATCTTAAAGGAGCGTCGAAAGGCAAAACTGTTTTCGGAGATGTGAATGACGCGAGAACTTATTTGAAAGATTGCTATATTGAGGGAACGGTTGATTATATTTTTGGAGACGGAACAGCTTTTTTTGAGAATTGTTCTCTTCATATGACATACAGAGAAAACGGCGGACATTATACCGCGGCTAACACAACTCTCTCAAATATTGGCTATGTGTTTTACAAATGTACTTTGACGGCGGATCAGCAATATGGAAACGAGCCTAATAGTGTTGTTGATTTAGGTAGACCTTGGCAGGGGGACGACGCTTATCCTTATTATGGTTCTCATACTGCTTTTATTGAGTGTATTATGCCGGATTCTCTTAACTCCCTTGGTTTTGTCCCTTGGAATGACAGCACTGTTAAAAATAAAATCAGATATATGGAATACGGTTCCGTTAATTCAGAGGAAAAGCCTATTGAACTTGCTCCCATAAGAAATGATTTTATGAAATTGCTTACAAAAGAGCAGGCCGAAAGCTATACCGCTGCTAATGTACTTAACGGGTGGAATCCATGGGATCCTTTTGCCGAGGATAGCAGGGAGCCTAAAGTTTTAGGTGTTACTCTTGATAAATATTTTTTAAGTATTCCTAAAAACTCTTCAGAGAAAATTAACGCTCTTGTGCTGCCTTTAAAGACTTCTTTAAATGAAAAGATAAACTGGACAAGTGAAAATGAGAGTATCGCTAAAGTTGACAGGGACGGAAATGTTACGGGAGTTTCAGAAGGGCAAACTATTATAAGAGCGATAACAGAGGAAAATAATTTTGAGGTTCAGGCGGTTGTTGCTGTTACTGCTGAGAGAACTTCTATCCCAACCGTAAAAGAAATAAGCTTTAATCAGGAAACGGCAAAAACGGGAGATATTATTTCGTTAAATTACGGGTATGAGCTTAAATCGGATGATAATATTGATAACGCTCTTATTAAATGGGCGGCGGCTGACGAAAATGGAAATGAGTTTATTTTGACTCAGGGAAGAGGAGAGAAGTTTAAAAGCTATTTGATTGAGGACTCTGATTTCGGATATAAAATAAAGGCGTATGTTTATCCTGAGACAACTACTACTTATGGAGATTTCGGAGAGGGGGTTTTTGTTGAGACTACGGATTTTGTCGGTTCTGATAAAGAAAACGCGAAGAAACCTTATTTGAGAGATAATTTTTCTGATATGAATAAATTTTGGCTTTCCGATGGAAACTTAATTACATATAAAAATTCAGATGGTGAAAGCGCCTGGGAAAATATTTTATATAATGTTAGAATGAGATTTGACCCCCAAAAAGGAGGAATAAGTTCTAACGATTCTATTGATATTTACACGGCTTTTAGAGGAAAAAATAAATCTTACTACAGGCTTAATCTTAAAAGAGGCTCAAATACCGATTCTTTAAAAGCTTATTTATATAAAAAAGAAGAAAGGAAAGAAGAGGTTCTTATCGCTTCAGATGAGGAGAGTCTTTCTAAGCGTGTTCCTCAGGCGAGAGGAGAGGAAAATCCTTATTTCATTATAAAAGAGACTATTGAGAACGGAGATGTAAAGGTTTATTTTACTATTGAGGGTGAGGATACGCCGGCTATGACTTTAAGTTATAATGACGATAATCCCATTAATGGGTTTGTCGCGTTTGAAAGTACCTCGGACGCTCTTTTAAAAACAACTTTGACTGTAAGCAAGTACTCCGCTCCAAAGGATAATATAAATAATGAGGTTATTAAAATATGCCTTGCGGGGGATTCTACCGTTAAAAGCTATGGAAGCGATAATTCTATAGGAGGATGGGGCGAATATCTGCAATATTATTTTGACAGCGACCATGTTAAAATAATCAATAAAGCGGAAGGGGGAAGAAGTACTCGCTCTTATATAAATCAAGGGCGTCTTGACGACGCTGTAAGCGGTCTTGGAAAAGGAGATTACCTTTTTATTCAGTTTGGTCATAATGACGCAAGAACAGATGAAAACGCTTATCTTGAGCATTCTGTTCCGCTGGGTGTGCCGGACGCTAATGGGGTTTATCCCACTCTTGCCGGTGTAAAATCAAAGACTCCTCAGGGGATTTATGATTTTTATAAAGATATGCCGTACAGCGAGACATTTTACTCTTATGAAAGCGGAGGAACTTTTAAATGGTTTCTTAAACAATATGTTGAGGAAGCGAGAAAAGTCGGGGCTACCCCTGTTTTAATTACTCCTGTCGCGAGGGTGTTTTTTGACAAAGACGGTAAAATAACTCCTCATCATGGCGAGGGAGACGGATATGTTAAAGCTGTCTTACAAGTTGCCGATGAGATGAATGTGGCCTGTGTTGATATGTTTGAGATAACAAAAACAATGTATGAAAATTATGGTGTAAGGGTTACTCAGGGGCTTCAGAATATTAAATCTGACGGAACAATGGATATTACTCATTATAATAAATTCGGCTCTAATATTGTAACAAGCAAACTTGTTGAGGCTTTAAGGCAGAAAGGTATTTACGCCTGTGTTTATTCTAAAGTTTCTGATAAAGCGGTTTCACGAACTGAAGACCTTAAATCAGCTATGGTTTATGTTGTAGGCGGAACCACAACAGCGGGTTCAGATAGAGACGATTATGCTGTTTACAAAAAAGGCTGGGGGGATTATCTTCAAAGATATTTTGCCGACCAAATTACAGTTTTAAATATGGCTGTTGATGGGAAAAGTTCGAAAAGCTATATTTTAAGTGACAATTATAAGAATGTTTTCGCTAATATCTCAGAGGGCGATTATATTATTATTCAATTTGGCGCGGATGATATTGAAAAAGGCAACGATAGCAATTATACTGACCCGAAAGGCGGCAAGGAAACGGAAGGTTCTTTTAAATATTATCTTTATAATCATTATATCAAACCGGCTCTTGATAAAAAAGCTGTTCCTATTGTCGTTTCTCCAACCGCTAAGTGGGAATTTGGCCAAGACGGCAAGGCTGTTAATGTTTATGCCGAATATATAGACGCAATAAAAGAACTTTCCGCTGAGACGGGAGCTTATTATATTAATCTTAATGATATACTTCTTGAGCAGTATAACTCTATAGGTGAATCGAACGCGGAGCTTTATCATTCTTTATACAAGGATAATAATTTGGGCAAAAGCGGAACTGACCCTGACGCTCTTAGTGAATTAGGGGCGTATAAAGCGGCGAAAGCGTTTTTAAAACAAGTTGGTTTCTCATCGGCTACTTTAAAAGATTATATTGATACTGCTTCACTTGACAATGAGGAATATGTTGAAAAGGGCGAGTTTATAACAGATGTTTTAAATCTTATAGACGATGATGATAATATTGATTATATTGGCGGTAATTTTATTGACATTTCAGACGGAAAAACTTATACGGAGTCTGTTGGGAAAGCTAAACAGCTTAAAATTGCCGAGGGAGATTCTGATGATAAATTTTATCCTGAGAATGAGATAAAAGTATATGAGTTAATGCAGATTGTTGAAAATGTTTTGGCTCTTAAAGAAGCGAGAATAAATTTTGATTTTACAGCTTTTACGAAACTTACCGATGATAAGGTTTCTAAGGAACAAGAAGCTTTTGTTTTAAGAAAATTATATGAGGCTTTAAAAAGATAATTTTTTGTAAAGATGTTTTTTATAATATTTGATGAAAAGAGATTGAGAATTTATGGACAAAGGTTTTAAAAAAATTTCTCACGTCGAGGCGAAAAAGATTATTGACAATGAAAAATCTGTTGTTATTCTTGATGTGAGAGAACCTGAGGAAGTACGAGAAGGGTACATTGATGGAGCGGTTTTTATTCCTAACGGCGATATTTTGGAAAAGGCGGGAAAAATTATTCCTGACAAAGGCAAAAAGATACTTGTATATTGCAGGAGCGGAAAAAGAAGCAGAGCGGCATGTGAAAAGCTTGTTAAAATTGGATATACAAACGTATATGATTTTGGGGGAATAATGGACTGGCCTTTTGAAATTGTAATGTAGGATTATAATTGCTTGCTTAAATATTTGTGTGTTTATGGTAATTTATAAATTAACATAATTGTATTTTTACAATTTTGATTTTTTAAGGTATAATAAGCAAAACAATAAAATAATAATATTATTATTTTATTGTTTTGCTAAATTTTATTATAAATAAATTATGTCTAAGACTTAATAAAGAACTATTAAGTAAACATCCTCAAAGGATTGTTAAATTTTTAATAATCTTTTGGGGATGTTTATTATTTTAACTTTTACGTGAGTTCGACAGAAATTTATAGTTAATGGAACTTTTCTATAGCAAAAAGGCTCCAAACCCCAAAAAATGTTCTTTAAGTATAAAAATCTTGAGGTTCCGCCGCATTCACACCAACTTAAAAGATTAAAACCGTGGACGCTGTCCCACACCCGGAGGGCCTTTAAAAAGGTTTGACCTAAACTTTATAACGCAAAACTTTCGCTTTGCCGAATCTCGAAAAACGAAGTTTTTCGCGAAAGTTTTTTGTTTTTTTTTCAATATGTACTGACCGCACTTTTTCGCGGCACATATTTAGCGTAAGTGTGGGATTTTTAATCCCACTTAAACAAAAGCGCTTTTTCGTTAGGAGCGTATTTTTTCGTGAAATTATTTTTATTTCCTCTCTGTGTGGTGTTTCCTTAACTTAATTTGATTATACATATTTTTAAGAAATTAGGCATATAAAATTTATTGAAAAATTTTAAAATGGGGTTTTGAATTCAAATAGATGTTGTGTTATAATGATAAAAGATTTATTTTTATAAATTTATAGTTAAACTACTTGAAAATAAACAAAAGGAGGCGAGATTAAAATTATTTTTGCAAGACAGCGGAAGGAGAGCATAGTCCATAGCCTATGCTGACTGAAGCTAACGCGGTAAAAAGGATTTTAAACCACTGAACTTGTTTATTTTTCAAGGGGTTTGACTATAATTTGTGATTGAGCTTACTTTATTGTTATATACGTCATAAGAAATATACGGATGAAAAGCTATATTTTTTTGATATGGTGGCTTTGAGAAAGTAAGAATAAGATTTTATATACTTTTAACAATCGGCAAAAGTTTTCAGATACGTTATAGTTAGCTCTAAAAATTTTATGAATTGTTATAAAATGGATTTCTATGGATTTCCTTAAATTCTTTGTTGTATTTTGTTGAAAAATACTTTATAATAGGAAGATAAAGTTTTGTATCGACAAGGAGAATTTTATATGAAACATTTTAAAGTTGGTATAGACATAGGCTCAACAACAATAAAACTTGTTGTTCTTGACTTAGATGAGAAACTTGTTTTTTCTGAGTATAAACGGCATTTGTCAAGTATTCAGGAAACTTTAATTGAACTTATTGAGATGGCTAAAGAAGAGCTCGGAAATATAAGGTTTAACGCTATGATTACAGGTTCTGGAGGGCTTTCGATTTCCAACTGGATAGGGATGCCTTTTATTCAGGAAGTTGTTTCTGTTTCGAATGTTATTGACATTATAGCTCCCAAAACTGACGTCGCTATTGAAATTGGCGGTGAGGACGCAAAAATAATTTATTTTACTAATGGTATAGAGCAACGGATGAATGGAATTTGTGCCGGCGGAACCGGAGCTTTTATTGATCAAATGGCTACTCTTTTGCAGACGGACGCGAAAGGCCTTAACGAGCTTGCTAAAAAACATAATGTCATTTATCCTATCGCCGCAAGGTGCGGTGTTTTCGCCAAAAGCGATATTCAGCCTTTGATTAACGAGGGGGCCGCAAAAACAGATTTAGCCGTGTCTATTTTTCAGGCTGTTGTTAATCAAACTATATCAGGTCTTGCCTGCGGAAAGCCTATTAAGGGTAATGTGGCTTTTTTGGGAGGTCCTTTACATTTCCTTTCAGAGCTTAAAAATCGTTTTGTGGATGTGTTAAATTTAAAGCCTGAGAATGTCATAGAAACTGAGAACTCACATTTATTTGCGGCTATGGGCGCGGCGTTTTCCGCTGAGAAAAGCGAGTTATTTGACTTTGACGGTCTTATTTCAAATATGAGAAAAGAAAAGCACTTGACAATGGAAATAAATCGTCTTAATCCGCTTTTTGAGAGCGGAGACGATTATATGGAATTTAAAGGAAGACACGATAAAAGTGTTGTTCCTAAGGGGGATTTACAAACTTACATAGGCGACGCTTTTCTCGGCATAGACTCAGGGTCTACAACAAGTAAAATCGCTCTTATAGGCTCAAACGGACAGCTTCTTTACTCTTTTTACGCCAGTAACGAGGGAAATCCTCTTAAAACAATAAGCAGGGCGTTAAAAGAGATTTATGAGGTTATGCCGGAAGGGATTACAATAAAAAATTCCTGTGTGACGGGTTATGGAGAGGCGCTTATAAAAGAGGCGCTTATGGTCGATTTAGGCGAGATAGAGACAGTGGCGCATTATAAGGCGGCGGCTTTTTTCCGTCATGACGTTGATTTTATACTTGACATCGGCGGCCAGGATATGAAGTGTATAAGAATAAAAGACGGAGTTATTGATAATGTTCTTTTAAATGAGGCATGTTCTGCCGGCTGTGGTTCTTTTATTGAGACTTTTGCCAAATCTTTAGGTTTTGAGGTTACAGAGTTTGCAAAAATCGCTCTTTTCGCTAAAAATCCTATTGACCTTGGCTCAAGATGTACGGTTTTTATGAACTCAAGAGTTAAGCAGGCTCAAAAAGAAGGTACAGAGGTATCTGATATTTCCGCGGGTTTAGCTTATTCTGTTATTAAAAACGCTCTTCAAAAAGTTATTAAAATAACAAATCCGGAGGATATGGGTAAAAAGATTGTTGTACAGGGGGGAACCTTTTATAACGACGCTGTTTTACGCTCTTTTGAGATGATTTCCGAGAGAGAGGCCATAAGACCGGATATCGCTGGTCTTATGGGAGCTTTTGGAGCGGCTGTTATAGCTAAAGAAAGATTAAAACCTGAGTATAAATCCACTCTTTTGGGAAAAGAGGAGCTTAACAACCTTGAGGTTACTACATCTCTTTCGCGATGCGGGGGCTGCGGGAATAATTGTCTTTTAACAATTAACAGATTTTCGGGAGGCAGAAAATTTATTTCCGGAAACAGATGTGAAAGAGGTCTTGGAAAAGAAGTTCTCGCGAGCTGCATACCTAATTTATTTGAGTATAAATATAAAAGGCTTTTTGGATATAAATCAATTCATCCTGAAAACGCTAAAAGAGGAATAGTCGGTATTCCAAGAGTTTTGAATATGTATGAGAATTATCCTTTTTGGTTTATGTTTTTTAATGAGCTTGGATATTCTGTTTTACTTTCACCAAAGTCGGACAGAAATATTTATGAGAACGGTATTGACTCAATTCCAAGTGAATCCGCTTGTTATCCGGCGAAAATTGTACATGGACATATAAAATATCTCATTGAGAACGGCGCTAAGTTTATTTTTTATCCATGTATAGCCTATGAGAGGAAAGAAATAAAAAACGCGGACAATAATTATAATTGTCCTATTGTAACAAGTTATCCCGAGAATATTAAGAATAACGTTGAGGAAATAAGAACATATGGTGTTGATTTCAGAAATCCTTTTTTCAGCTTTTCAGATAAAAAATTTTTCGCTAAACGTCTTTGTGAGGAATTTCCGGAAATTGACCCGGACGAGGTAAAGTCAGCTTTTGAGAAAGCGTGGAGAGAGCAGGAGAATTTTAGAGAGGATATTAAAAAAGCCGGTGAGCGGACTTTAAAATACATTGAGGAAAACGACATGACGGGTATAGTCGTCGCGGGAAGACCTTATCATGTTGACCCGGAAATAAATCATGGTATTCCTGAAATGATTGTGGGATATGGCATAGCGGTTTTAACAGAGGATTCAGTGGCGCATCTTGAGGAGGTTGAAAGGCCTCTTAATGTCAGAGACCAATGGGCTTATCACTCAAGACTTTACGCCGCGGCTACTCTTGTATCAAAAAGAGATGACCTTGAGCTTGTGCAGCTTAATTCTTTTGGCTGCGGTCTTGACGCCGTTACCACTGACGAGGTGGCGGATATTCTCTCAAGTTCAGGAAAGATTTATACTTTGCTTAAAATAGACGAGGTTAATAACTTAGGTTCAGCAAGAATAAGAATACGTTCTCTTTTCGCCGCAATGGAGGAGAGAAAAAGAAAAAAATTTAAGGCGAAGAGAATTGAGGAGAGGAAACAAAGGGCTGTATTTACAAAAGAAATGAGAAAGGCGCATACTCTTTTATGTCCTCAGATGGCTCCTATTCATTTTGACATAATGAAAGAGGCTATAGCGGCGTGCGGATATAATATTGACCTTATGCCGGCTATTGACAGAGATTGTATAGATATTGGTCTCAGGTATGTGAATAATGACGCTTGTTATCCCGCGCTTATCGTTGTGGGGCAGATTTTAAAAGCTATAAACTCAGGAAAATATGACGCAAACAATGTGTCTGTTCTTATGAGTCAAACAGGGGGAGGGTGCCGAGCGACGAATTATATAGGATTTATAAGGCGGGCTCTTAAAAAGGCGGGTTATGAAAATATTCCTGTTATTTCTGTAAGCGCTATCGGTCTTGAAAAAAATCCCGGATGGAAATATTCTGTGAAGCTTCTTGATACGCTTGTTCAATCTATTATATATGGCGACGCTTTAATGAGAGTGCTTTACGCCACAAGGCCTTATGAGCTCATAAAAGGGTCGTGTGACAAACTTTATGGAAAGTGGAATGAAATCTGCAAGGAAGCTGTTAAAAGAGGAAAACACAGCGAGTTTAAAAAGAACATTAAAGGAATTGTAGAGGATTTTGACAATATAAAGCTTAAAGACATTGTAAAACCTAAAGTTGGGGTTGTCGGCGAGATTTTAGTGAAATTTCACCCTACTGCCAATAATGACGTTGTTTCCCTTATTGAGAACGAGGGAGCGGAAGCCGTTGTTCCAGATTTAGCGGACTTTTTTCTCTATGAGATGTACAACTCAACTTATGAGGAAAAATATTTTGGAGCGAAAAAATCAATACGAATTATAAATGATTTTCTTATAAAAGTTGTTGAGCATTATAGAAAACCTTTAAAGAATGCTTTGGAAAAGAGCAGCCGTTTTATACCACCTAATGAGATACAAAAATTAGGTGATATGGCGGAGCCTATTGTATCCCTTTGTAATCAGACTGGTGAGGGATGGTTTCTTACAGCGGAAATTATTGAGCTTATTACAGAGGGTGTTAATAATGTGATTTGTATGCAACCTTTCGCCTGCCTTCCTAATCATGTCACGGGAAAAGGCATTATAAAAGAAATTAAAAGAAGGTACGCTCTTTCCAATATAGTGGCGATAGACTATGACCCAGGGGCGAGCGAGGTTAATCAGCTTAACCGAATTAAACTTATGCTTAATGTCGCTGAAAAAAATCTTAAAATTGAGAAAAATATGCACAATATTGAGAAGCTTAAAAATATTCAGATACAAAAGGCCCAATACATAGAATAGAATTTTTAGTTATATATATTTTTTGTGTGTTATGTCGAAACAATAAAAGAATAAATAAACTTTAATATATTTGATATTTCAAGGAATTATTTTGTTGTTTCGCTATAAAAACTTTATGAGTTGCTACAATATAGATTTGAGATAAAATTTTCGGATTATGGTTATATTAAAGGAAACACCGTATAATTCAAAGTAAAAATGATTTTAGCGGTAGCGGGCGAAGGTCAGTGCTTTTGCTGCGCAAAGTCGGCTAAAAGCCGCCCGCACATCTTTGCGGCACCTAGTCAGTGCTTTTGCTACGCAAAAGTCGGCTAAAAGCCGCCCGCACATCTTTGCGGCACCTATTTAGCGTAAGTGTGGGATTTTAATACCCACTTAAACGAAAACGCTTTTTCGTTAGGAGTGTATTTTTTCGTAAAATTATTTTTATTTATTCTTTATGCGATATTTCCTAAAATTAAAATATTTATGAATAACCCGAGAATTTTATTCTCAATGAATAAAATATTGATTAATTATCATTCTTTGAGTTTTTGTAATTTTAAGTATTAAACGGAGGAAGAAAAAATGGAGAAACTTGGTCTTAACGAAATACGTGAAAAATATCTTACTTTTTTTGAGAGCAAAAGTCATTTAAGAATGAACAGCTTTTCCCTTGTTCCTAATAATGATAAAAGTCTTTTACTTATAAATTCAGGTATGGCGCCTTTGAAGCCTTATTTTACTGGACAGCAGATTCCGCCGAGTAAAAGGGTCACTACTTGTCAAAAGTGCATAAGGACGGGAGATATTGAAAACGTGGGAAAAACCGCCAGACATGGTACGTTTTTTGAGATGCTCGGCAACTTTTCATTCGGTGATTATTTTAAAAATGAGGTTATTCCTTGGGCATGGGAGTTTTTTACAGAGGTTTTGAAAATTCCTGAGGACAAGCTTTTTGTTTCCGTATATGAGGAAGATGACGAGGCTTTTGAGATTTGGAATAAAAAGGTTGGCATACCTGAAAATAAAATTTTCAGAATGGGAAAAGAGGATAATTTTTGGGAACATGGTGTAGGCCCTTGTGGTCCCTGTTCGGAAATTTATTATGATAAAGGGGAAGAATACGGCTGTAAAAAGCCCGATTGTACTGTTGGATGTGACTGCGACAGATATATGGAGGTTTGGAACCTTGTGTTTACGCAGTTCTGTAGAGAAGAAGACGGAAGCTACTCAAATCTCGCCAATCCTAATATTGATACTGGAATGGGTCTTGAAAGGCTTGCTACTGTTTTACAAAACGTAAACTCTATTTTTGATGTGGATACTGTAAAAGCTATCAGAGACGCTGTTTGCAAAATAGCGGGAGTTGAATATAACAAAGATTATAAAACTGATGTTTCTATAAGGGTTATTACAGACCATATACGTTCTGTCACATTTATGGTAGCGGACGGCGTGCTCGCGTCAAACGAGGGAAGAGGTTATGTTTTAAGGCGCCTTTTAAGGCGTGCCGCAAGACATGGCAAATTGCTTGGAATAGACAGGAAGTTTCTTTCAGACCTTTGCGGCGTTGTTATTGAGAACTCAAAAGGCGCTTATCCAGAGCTTGGGGAGAAGAAAGACTATATTTATAAAATAATAACGGTAGAGGAAGAAAGATTCTATGAGACGATTAATCAAGGAATGGATATTATCCGACAGAAAATAGATGAGATTAAAGCGGCGGGTCAAGAAAATGTTTTCAGTGGAAGCGAGTCTTTTAAGTTATATGATACCTATGGATTTCCTATTGATTTATTGAGGGAAATTCTTGAGGAAGAGGGTATTGGCGTTGACGAGGAAGGCTTTTTGAAAGAGATGGAGGCTCAGAAAAACCGAGCGAGAGCCGCGAGAGAGGAAAATACTTATATGGGGTCGGAAGAAACTATTTTCCACAAACTTCCTACTGATATGAAAAGTGAGTTTATAGGTTATGACAATCTTACCGTGGACGGATGTAAAATATTAGCCCTTGTCGCGGACGGCGTTATATCTGATAAGGTATCAGAAGGACAAAATGTTACGGTTATTTCAGACAAAACACCTTTTTACGCTGAAATGGGTGGACAAGCTGGTGATAAAGGTTTTATAAAAACAGACAACTGCGAGATTGAAGTTACGGACTGTACAAAATTCGGCGGTAATAAAATACTGCATACTGGTATTGTTAAATCGGGAGAGGTAAAAGTCGGGGATTTAGCTGAATTTTCAGTGGATAAAGATAAACGTGTAGCTACGGCGAGAAATCATACCACTACCCATATTTTGCAAAAGGCTCTTCGTGATATTTTAGGAAATCATATTGAGCAGGCGGGTTCTTTTGTTTCAGAGTCGAGGCTTCGTTTTGACTTTACACATTTTGAGGCGGTAAGTAAAGAGGATCTTATAAAAGTTGAGAAAATGGTTAATTCCAAAATACTTGACTCTCTTGATGTTACAGTTGAGGAACTTTCTATTGACGAGGCTAAGAAAAAAGGCGCTATGGCTTTGTTTGGTGAGAAATATGGAGATATTGTAAGGGTTGTAAGCGTAGGGGATTATTCGGTTGAATTTTGCGGCGGAACTCATCTTAAAAACTCATCGCAAGCGGGAAGTTTTAAAATTTTATCGGAAAGCGGTGTGGCCGCCGGCGTAAGAAGAATTGAGGCGGTTACGGGATACGGCGTTTTAAACGTATATGAAGAAAATGATATGATTATGAACAGGGTTAAAGAGGTTCTTAAAATAGGCGGGAAAAACATTATGAATAAAATAAATTCCCTTATTGATGAAAATAAATCCCTGTCAAAAGAGCTCGCACAGCTTAAATCAAAAATGTCAATGGGACATATCGACGAATTTATAACAAAGAAAGAAGATGTAAACGGCGTTTCTGTTGTATGCGCTAAAATCAACGATATGGAAATGAATGATTTAAGAAATATGGGAGACAAAATTAAAGATAAACTCCAAAGCGGTATAGTGGTTTTGGCGAGTCCTTTAGGAGAAAAAGTTTCTTTTATTGTTATGGTTACAGATGATGTTATCAAGAAAGGAGCTAAAGCAGGAGACATTGTTAAGGCGGCGGCGACGGCTGCCGGCGGAGGCGGGGGCGGTCGCCCTAATATGGCGCAGGCCGGCGGGAAAAATCCCGCGAAGACCGACGAGGCTTTAAAAGAAGCTATGAGAGTTATTAAAGAAACTCTAATTAATTAACCGAATGAGAGAAAAACAAAAATATAAATATTTTTTGACTATACTGTACCTGTTCAATAATTTGTTAAACTAATGAAGGCAAAATGTTCCTTGATTTTGGAGGTTGATTTTTATAAACGAAACATTATTTTCTAAAACTAAAGCTATTATTAACAAATATGAGTTTACTTTTAAGAAAAAATTCGGACAAAATTTTTTAATTGACAATCATGTTTTGAACAAAATTATATCGTCGGCGGAAATTGACGAAAATGATGTTGTTATTGAAATCGGACCGGGAATAGGAACTTTAACGGCTGAGGTTGCAAAGAAAGCTTTTAAGGTTATAGCTGTTGAGATTGACAGGACTTTGGTTCCAATTTTGAGAGACACTTTATCGGGATTTAATAATATTGATATAATAAATGATGATATTTTAAAAGTTGATATAAAAAAGATTGCCGAAAAATATTCTGACAAAAGGGTAAAGATTGTAGCTAATTTGCCCTATTATATTACTACTCCTATAATCATGGAAATTCTTGAGAAGCGTTTTCCTGTCGAGAGCATAACTGTTATGGTGCAGAAAGAGGTCGCTTATAGAATGGGAGCGAAACCGGCGACTAAAGATTATGGCGCTTTAAGTCTTTCCGTTCAATATTTCTGCGAACCTTATATTGTAGCCAATGTGCCGAGAAATTGTTTTATGCCGAGGCCTAACGTAGATTCAGCGGTTATAAAGCTTACGGTTTTAAAAGAACCTTTTACAAAGACAGAGAATATTAAACTTATGTTTGATATTATAAAATCCGCTTTTTCTCAAAGAAGGAAAACTCTTCTTAACTGTCTTTTTAATTCAGGTGGATTTGGATTTTCTAAAGATGAGATAGTTGGAATTTTGAGTGAAATCGGTTTTGATGAGAAAACAAGAGGAGAGACTTTAGGCTTATCAGATTTCGCGAGAATTGCCGACGCTGTCTATAAAAAAATCAGATGATTTTATTTTATGTAAAAATTATGGCTTTGGGAAGAGATTATTTTATTTCCTAAAGCCAATTTTTTGACCTATACAGTAAGTCCCCCGCTTTTTAAGCGAGGGACTTACTTTTGTATTCAGTGGGAGTATAAGCCTACACTAAATACAAAGGCGAATGCTTTCGCTGGCAGTTATGAGAATTTTTGTGTAATAAAAATTTAGGTAGTCTTGACTCGTATAAATCTAAGATTTATAAAGAGAAAAGCGAGATTTTATGACTGAGAGTGTTTTTAGTAGTATTGTTTGTAATCAAACCACTTGAAAATAATCAAAATGAGACGAGATAAAAATTATTTTTTCAAGACAGCGGAGAGAGCATAGCCTAAAACCTATGCCAAAGCCAAAAATTATTTTAGTCGCCAAACTTATTCATTTTTTAAATTGTTTGACTATAACGTTAAAAATTTTAGGAATTGATGTAGACAGATTTATTGATAATAATTAATTCCTCCGTATGTTCCGTTCTCATAATTATATCTGTTTCTTACTTTTCTATAATGCGGACGTCTTATTTCAAATATCTCATATAATAAAAGGGCCTCTATTGATGCTCTTAGAAGGTTTATACTATCCCATTCGGGCATATATGATGTTTCTGAGAAAGGATAGTTTTGGTCGTTTAAAAGAACTTCCTGTATATCGTTTGAAACTTCACTCGCTCTTCTTAAAACACGGTCTATTAGCTGTGAGATTGTTTCTATGTCTATATTTTCCTGATAAATAGGGCTTCCGTCGTATTCATACTCATTTAATATTTCAACAATTATAGGATAAAGCAATCTGTTTATATCTCGGTACAAAAGTTGCATAAGCTCTCTGTCTGCCCCTTGGGTCGTTCTGCTGTATCCGCTTGAGATACGTTCTCGTCCAATGGGGACATAAGGATTTCTGATAATCGGTGTACCGTAGTAAAACGGAGGATTGTTGTAGGGCTGGTTGTAAGGCGGGACATAAGCCGGTTGGTTATAAGCCGGTTGGTTATAAGCTGGTAAGTTGTAAGGCGGTTCATACGCTGGGGGATTTATATTATTATCAGGAATCTGTTCATAGGGTGTACCTTTAAAATCATCGTCTGTCTCATAAGGCCACATTGGATATTTTCTAAAGTCAGGTGAGTAAATATATTCAGGCATATTGTTATTCATATTTTGCTGAATATTTAAGAAGGTTTCTTTTTTATCAACCTGATTTTTTAAAAGCTGGCTTTTAAGGTTATATTTTATCTTTATATCTTTTTTTATCATTTTTTACCTCCGATTAATTATTAAATATATATACAGTATATGCAACAAAGATAAAAAATCCACAAAATAGTAAATAACGTGTATGGCGAAGCACTATCAACCTATAGCAAAACAACAAAAGAATGAACACACAAACTTCTATATATTATTTTATAAGAGTTTGTGTGTTCATTTTTTTATTGAATCGAGTTAAAAATTTTACGAGTTACTGTAAGTGTGATTACATAATTTTATATATAGTCAAGTTGTCTGACTATATATTTATATATTAATAACGGAGGCTGTATAAGAATTAAAGAGTAAATTTTATAATACTTTTTTGTTTTCACAGGATTTAGCGATTAAGTCATCAAGTTCTAATAAACTTTTCTCGATTTTTTCTATTATTGATTTTTTAGGTTTTGTCTCAGGGTGTTTTGGAACAAAAACTGTACAGCAGTCCTCATAAGGCCTGATTGATATTTCAAAAGTATCTATTTTTTTAGCGAGGTCAACAATTTCTTGTTTATCAAATCCGCATAAGGGCCTAAGTATAGTAAGCTCTTTCGCGGCGGAATTTATTGAGTTTATCGCCTGCATTGTTTGACTTGCGACTTGTCCAACGCTGTCGCCTGTTACAAGGGCGAGGGAACCGTTTTCGAGAGCTATTTTTTCGGCTGATTTTATCATAGCTCTTTTTAAAAAAATTGTTATTTTTTCCGGCGGGACGTTATTATACAGATAATGTTGTACTTCTGTAAATGGGACTACGTATAAATTAAATTTTCCTGTGTAGAGAGAAAGTTTTTCAGCCAAATCAATAACCTTTTGTCTCGCCCGTTCTGAAGTATGAGGAGGACTGTCAAAATAAACAGCGTCTATCTCAACGCCTCTTTTAGCGGTCATAAACGCCGCTACAGGACTGTCTATTCCGCCTGACATCAAAACAGTGGCTTTTCCTGAGGAACCTATGGGAAGACCGCCGAAGCCTTTTATAAGTGATGAGTAAACATAAGCGCTGTTTCGCAGTTCTACTGTCAATATTATATCAGGGTTATGAACGTCTACGGTAAGATTGTCCATATTGTTAAGAACAAACCCACCAACGTCGGCGGAAACTTCTCTTGAGTCAAAAGGAAACTGTTTATCGGAGCGTTTTGTCTCAACCTTAAAAGTGATTTTTTTATTCCCGTGTTGTTTTCTCATATGTTTAAGAGCGACGGCTCGTATATTTTCTATATTTTTCTCTTGTATCTCAATTCCGGGACATACCGCTACGACTCCCAATATATTTACGACTTTGGGAATTACGGTTTCATAGTCAAATTCGCCTGTATCACATTTCACAAGAAGTCTGCCTTGTTCTTTATAAACTCTGTAATTTCCGGAATTTTCAAGATTTTTTATTATTATACTTATAAGCCGATTTTCAGCCAAGTATCTGTTTTTTCCTCTCATAGCTATCTCGCCGTATTTTACAAGTAATATATTTTCCATAAAGTCTCCTATTTTCATAAAAATTTATTAGATTTATTAAAGATTACCGAACAAATTTGTTGACTATAGCTGTTTATATTGCCTTAACAAAGGAACAATTTCCAAAAGCGCTGAGACGCACTCACACGCCTCATTTACTGTATTTTCGTCAGAAAAACTGAAACGCAGAGAATTTTCTCCCATGCCTCCTATAATATCGACGGTTCCTATATGCTTTTTATGATTACTCGTACACGCTGAGCCTGTTGACACATAAATACCCTTATCCTCAAGAGAATGAAGAAGAACCTCTCCTTTTACATCTGTAAAGCTTATATTTAATATATAGGGACTTCCGTTATCATCATCGCCGTTTATATAAACATCAGGAAGTAGATTTTTTATTTCTTTGAGTTTGTTTTTTACAGACAGAACTTTTTCATTGTTTTTTTCTATATTCGCGCTTATATATTCGGCGGCGGAAGCGAAACCCGCTATTCCTGGAACGTTTTCTGTTCCTGACCGTATGCCCTTTTGCTGGTTTCCGCCTATAAAAACAGGATTAACTCGTATTCCTTTTTTTATAAATAACGCTCCGATACCTTTGGGCCCATGAATTTTATGTCCGCTTAGCGTGATTAAATCAGCGTATTTTGAGTTTATGTTATTTTTACAAAAAGATTGTACACAATCTGTATGGAAAAGTGTTTTAGAATTTTTGTTTTTTATAATTTCCGATATTTTTTTTATGTTATTTATTGTGCCAATTTCATTATTGACATGCATTACGCTTACGAGAATCGTTTCTTTGTTTATTTCTTCCTCAAGCTGTGATAAATCGGCATATCCATTTTTATCAACGTTAAGATATGAAACGGTATATCCTAAGTTTTCAAGTTTTTTATACGATTCTAAAACAGAGGGATGCTCTGTTTTGTTTACGATAATATGAGAGCCTGTTTTTTTGTAAGCTGAGGCGGCTCCTAAAATGGCGAGATTATTTGCCTCTGTTCCGCCGGAAGTGAAAAAAATCTCATTCTCATTGGATTTTATTATTTTCGCTATTATTGTTTTCGCTTTTTTTATTTCTTTTTCCGCTGAGAAGCCAAAGCTATGAAGTGACGATGGATTTCCGTATTCTTCTTCCATTATGTGAGACATTTTGTTTATTACTTCTTTTCGGACTTTTGTGGTCGAGGAGTTATCAAAGTAAATCAAATTAAGCCCTCCAATTCATAAAGAAGAATTACACTTGTTACAAGCCCCGCTGTTTCTGTACGTAAAATTCTTTTGCCGAGACTTACAGAAGAAATATTGTTTTCTTCGCAAAGTTTTATCTCATTTTCAGAAAAACCACCCTCGGGGCCTATAAATATCCCGATAGATTTTCCTCTGAAAGATTTTACAAATTCTTTTATATTTCTTTGTTTCTCGTTTTCATAGGGGATTATCGCTCCGTCAAGAGTTTTTGAGGCCTCCACGGCTTCTTTGAAAGACAATATTTTATCTACGTGAGGAATTTTACCTCTTCCGCACTGTTTTGCCGCCGCTTCAGCTATTTTGTTCCATCGGAAGTTTTTCTTTTCAGCTTTCTCACCTATTTTGACAACTGTATTATCAGTTATAACAGGGATTATTCTATCAACGCCTATTTCTATACATTTTTGTATTACAAGTTCCATTTTATCGCCTTTGGGTAAGCCTTGATACAGCGTGATTTTTAACGATGGCTCATTTTTATTCTCATATTTTTTTATTATTTCGGCAAGAACTTGTTTTTTATTTATTCCTATAAGCCTGCATAAGTAATCTGTACCGTAACCATCGCAGATTATTATTTCCTCATCAACTTTAGCCCTTAAAACAGTCGATATATGTTTCGCGTCATCGCCTGTAATCTCTATATTTTTTTCTCCTATATTGTTTTTATCGACAAAAAATTTAGGCATAATATCACCCCTGTAACTTTTGGTTTGTTTTTATCTTGGCTGTAACGCTTACCCACTCATCTTTATAAATTGTGTCAATAATCTCAAAATCATTTTCGTCTAAAGCTGATGTCACGTCCGCCACTCTGTCTTTTATTATTCCAGAAGAAATAAACACTCCGTCTTTTTTTATAGCTTTTTTTACTATTGGAGCCATAGAAATTATTACGTCGGCTATTATATTAGCTACAATAATATCGTATTTATCATACCCCATTTCAACTTGAATTTCATCATTGTCTATTATATTTCCAGATGTTACGTAATATTTGTCTTTTCCTATTCCGTTTAAAGCGGCGTTTTCATAGGCGGTTTTTACCGCATTAGCGTCGATGTCTATAGCGTTGGCGTGTTTGGCGCCTAAAAGGAGCGAAATTATCGAGAGTATTCCGCTTCCACAGCCAAGGTCTAATACCTCGCTCTTTTCAGTTACGTATTTTTCGAGATTTATAATGCAAAGCTGTGTGGAGCTGTGCATACCAGTTCCAAAAACGTGTCCTGGATTTATAGTAAATATAATTCTATTTCCGGTATTTTCAACGGTTTCCCATTCCGGTTTTACAAGAAGCTTATTTCCCACGGTGAAAGGCTTATAAAACTCTTTCCATTTATCAAGCCAATCTTTGTCATTAGCTGTTATAAGCTCATAAGTAAGTTTTCCAAGATTTAATCCTATATCAGAATTTTTGAGACGAGAAAGACCATCTTTTATATTCATTAAAATGTCGTTTCCATAAGGATTATTACTTACATATACGATAAGTCTCGTATCTTCTTTTTCTTTATTTAAAAGTTCCTCATCTACGTAATCCCAATAAGTTGACGAAGTTGTCACGAATTGTTTCAACTCATCATCGTCCTCAACCTGTATTCCTGTGACTCCTGTTTCCAAAAGCATTGCTGTCAAAGGTTCAATTCCCTCTGTTGTTGTATATATTTTAACTTTTGTCCATTCCATTTTTTACCTCCAAATTATTTATAAAGTTTTTTAATCTTTAAATACGCCGTAAGGTTAGATTATAATTGATTATCACTCCTTTAATAATACCACATAATGTTTTATAGTTCAAAAAAATTTTTCTGATTATAATTTTTCGATATAAATTTATATTAAAAAAGTTAATTAGAAAGTTCTTTTTGATTTTGAGGTAATACCAATATATTTTAAAAAATTATTTTATTTAAAATTTTTCCTAAAACTTTCTTTCATAGTATGGAGAGGAGAATACTTGTTTTTAAAATTAATTCTAAGTGTATTTTTTTTGTGAAATTATTTTTATTTTCCTAAAAAATTTTTTGTTTTTTTTTAAAATACCCCTTTACATATTGCTTTAAAAAATATAATATTATATAAGTGATACTTTATAATTTATAAATTAGCTAAATGTCGGTTAAATTATTAAAGTTTATTTTTTTTATCCGGCGTTAACTAAAATGTTAGGAGAATAAAATTATGGTTAGAACAAGATTTGCTCCCAGTCCGACGGGCTATATGCATATAGGAAATTTAAGAACGGCTCTTTATGAGTATTTAATAGCTCGCTCAAATAATGGGAAATTTATTTTAAGAATAGAAGATACTGACAGAGAAAGATATGTTGACGGCGCTGTGGATGTTATTTACAAAACCCTTAAAACGGCTGGGATTTCTCATGACGAGGGTCCTGACGTAGGGGGTGATTTTGGTCCTTATATTCAGAGTGAGAGAAAAAATAATTATATTGATTACGCGAAAGAGCTTATTGAAAAAGGCGAGGCTTATTACTGTTTTTGTACAAAAGAACGTCTTGACGAGATGAGAGAAAACAGCGGTGAGGCGGCGGCTAAATATGACAGGCATTGTCTTTCTCTTTCTAAAGAGGAAATTGATGAGAATTTAAAAAACAATGTTCCTTTTGTAATAAGACAGAAAATAAAAGAGGGAAAGACAACTTTTAATGATGAGGTTTACGGAACTATTACTGTTGATAATTCTGATATTGAGGATCAAATTTTAATAAAATCTGATTTTTTGCCGACGTATAATTTCGCCAATGTAATTGACGACCATTTGATGGGTATAACTCATGTTATAAGAGGAAGCGAGTACCTTTCCTCAACGCCTAAATACAATCTTCTTTATGAGGCTTTTGGCTGGGAGATTCCAACATATATTCATGTTCCTCCCGTTATGAAGAACGCTACGGAGAAGCTTTCAAAGAGAAATGGGGACGCTTCTTTCCAAGATTTAGTTGATAAAGGATATTTGCCCGAGGCTATTATAAATTATATAGCTCTTTTGGGATGGTCTCCATCGGATAACAAAGAGATATTTACTATGGACGAGCTTATACAAGCTTTTGATGTTAAAGGATTAAGTAAATCTCCGTCGATATTTGATATTAATAAGCTCACGTGGATGAATGGGGAATATATTAAAAATCTTGATTTTGATAAGTTTTTTGAAATGGCGTATCCTATTTTAAAAAACGCCGTTAAAAGAGATGATGTTGACTTAAAAATTCTTGCCGGATATGTTAAGACGAGAATCGGAACTTTGAATGAGATTTCCGATATGGTTGATTTTGTGAACGGTGTAAAGGATTATGACAATTCTCTTTATATTCATAAAAAAATGAAAACGACAGAGGAAATAAGTCTTAACTCACTCAAAAAAGTATTGCCTGTTCTTGAGGATACGAATGATTTTGATAATGATACGATATACAATAGTCTTGTTTCTCTCGCGCGAGAGAATGAGCTTAAAAACGGTCAGGTTTTGTGGCCTTTAAGAACCGCTCTTTCAGGGCAGCCTACTTCACCGTGCGGAGCGAGTGAACTCGCTGTCCTGCTTGGCAAAGAGGATACGCTGAATAGGGTTAAGGCGGCAATAAATAAATTGTCAGTATAAAAGAAAGGAGAATTTTTGTGGTTCGAGATTTAAAAAGAGGGAGTAAAATTTCAATAGCTTTTGAGAAAAATCATAAAAAATCATATACAACTTATGTGGAGACGGCTTATGAGAATCAGCTTTTAGTGTATAATCCTATTAGAAATAACAAACTTGTGAATTTGCCTAATGACGATGATATGTTATATATGGTGCAAGTGTACACGGAAAGAGGGATTTTAACATATCACAACGTGTCTATAAAGCGAAAATTTCATAAAGATAATTATCATTTTATACTTTTGGAAAACTTAGGGAATATTATTCATGAGCAAAGACGTGAGTTTTACAGACTTGATTGTATGGTGCCTTTTCTTCTAAAAGACAAAAATGAGGAAACCTATCAGGCTATAATTAAAGATATTAGCGAGGGAGGACTTTTATTTGTCTCAAATCTTGAAATGTTTCCCGCGGAGGAAAGGGAATGCAGTGTAAGTTTTAATAATCAAAGAATTTCTATGATAATAAAAATATTGGATAAAAAAGGACACACGAAACCAGGATGTAAATTTGAGTATAGAGCGAGGCTTTTGTTTGTGAGTGATGAGGATAAAAGCGTTCTTGTGAGTTTTATTCTTGACGCTCAGAGGAACTACATAAGAAAAAATCAAGTTGATCTCGATTTAGAGGAAGAATAGACGATGTTTTGATGTTGAAAATCCCCTTAAGGGGATTTTCCGATGTTTAGAGGCTAAATAGATTATCTTTTACTTTAAGAAGGTGAAAAAATGTTTTGCTATAAATGTGGAAGATTAAATGATGATAATGTTAATTTTTGCGGTTTTTGCGGCGCTTCGTTGATAGATTATAAAAAGGAGGCTCCTATGAACCCTGAAAGTTGTGGTGGTCATAATGCTTTTGAGGAAAAAGGATATAATGAGGAAATTAATACTATAAATGATAAAAAAGAGTTATCAATATTGAGCATTTTTTCTTTGATTTTTGGAATATCGTCGCTTTTACTTTTTATATATTTTTCTAGCTTTAATATTAATTATTATATATATAAAGATTTATTTTTTTTTTTTACGTGCGTTTGTTTTTTTATTATTTTTTTAATTATAATTGATATTTATAATGACAATAATTTTGATATGGTTATTTTTTCTTTTTACATTAATTTTTCAACGTTTCTTTTTATTGTTGTATATTTATGTTATGTATATTTAATCAGATTTTTAATATAGATAGTAAAAATATATGTATATAGTTTTTTTAGTATAATTATGAGAAATAACAAATTATTGTGGATTTTGGGTAAGATGTGAAATTATATTTAAGATTTAGAATTTTAAGGATTTTGCTATAATAGGCCGTGAAAATCTTAATTGTGGTTTTAATTTCTTTATTTTTAATAACTGGCTGCGACTCAATGGATAGGCGAGTAAATATTGATAATTCGACGGAGGAAACGTTAATTGAGGAAACGTCTGAGAATTTAACGGAGGAAATTATTTATACAACTGTGACTGTGAAAGATATAGAAAAAAAGCCTATTGAGGCGGTTTTTAAAAATACAGGTAAAGAGACGGGATTTGAGACGGCGAAATCAGAGACTGTAAGTGAGAAGGATTTAACGGTTGTGATTGACGCCGGACATCAGAAAAAAGGAAATAATGAGAAAGAACCTATAGGACCTGGTGCCAAAGTGACAAAAGCGAAAGTTTCAAGCGGGACAAGTGGAAAGTATAGCGGACTTAAAGAGTATGAGCTTAATTTGAGAGTGTCTCTCAAACTTCAAAAAGAGCTTGTGAGAAGAGGGTATAATGTTGTTATGGTAAGAACTTCTAACGATGTTGATATAAGTAATGCTGAGAGAGCCACGGTAGCCAATAATATAAACGCGGACGCTTTTGTGAGAATTCACGCTAATGGTTCTGATAATACTTCAGTAAGTGGAAGTATGACAATTTGCCAAACTCCTAATAATATATATAATGGAAGTCTTTATGGTAAAAGCCGAAAGCTTTCGGAATGTGTTTTAGATAATATGGTTTCCGCCACAGGGGCTAAAAAAGAATATGTCTGGGAAACAGACTCAATGAGCGGGATAAATTGGGCGAAAGTTCCTGTTACGATAGTTGAGATGGGTTATATGACCAATAAAGAAGAAGACCTGCTTATGGCGAGCGATGAATATCAGCTACGGATTGTTAAAGGCATCGCTGACGGAATTGATGAGTATTTTGGATATTGACTCGTTTTTTATTGCAGTCAACAGATTAAAAAATAAACAAAAAATATTTGAATTAAATTTTATTATGTGAAATGCGGGTTCTCATAAAGGGTTTGTGTCTCATTTTTTTTGAAAAGAAAATTAAAGTTGAGATAAGGGCTCAATGTTTTTTGCGTTATAGCATATGGAAATGATTCTTTTGACATTTAATAACGGTCGTATGTTTTTTAGGTAAACTTTAAATAGTTATAGTAATTATCTATAAATGATTTTTTTAGAGGTGCGTAGATGACTAAACTGCTTTTAAATATTTTTGTTAAAAACAATGCCGATGTTTCAAATTTAAAAGTTAGGCAGAAATATGGGACTTTAAGCGGGGGCGTAGGTATTTTTATTAATGTTATACTTTTTTTGATAAAATTTTTCGCGGGAATTATTACAGCGTCTGTTTCAGTTACAGCTGATGCTTTTAACAATTTATCCGACGCGGGTTCTTCCATAGTTACTTTAATCGGGTTTAAAATGGCCGGAAAACCGGCAGACAATGACCACCCTTACGGACATGGGAGGTTTGAGTATATAACAGCTCTTATAATAGCTTTTGTTATAGTTATAATGGGGTTTGAGCTTTTACAGTCTTCGGTGGATAAAATTATAAACCCTGAGGACATAAAATTTACTGTTGTTTCTCTTTTTATTCTTGTAGCTTCTATAGTCGCTAAATTATGGCTCGCTTTTTTCAATAAAAGTTTAGGAAAAAAAATCAACTCATCAGCCATGGCCGCGACTGCTGTTGACAGTTTGAATGACAGTATAGCCACGACGGTTGTTCTTATAAGCCTTTTGATAGAATATTTTTCTGGTATAAATATTGATGGATACGCCGGAGTCGCTGTCGCTTTATTTGTCCTTTATTCTGGCTATGAGACAGCCAAAGACACCCTACAGCCTCTTTTGGGTCGTCCTCCCGACCCTGAGTTTGTAAGTGATGTTAAAAAATGTATTCTTTCAAGAGAGGAAATAGTCGGAATTCATGATATGATTGTTCATGATTATGGACCTGGAAATGTTATTGTTTCTCTTCACGCTGAAATCCCATGTGATATGAATGTACTTGACGCGCATGACATAATAGATAGCGCTGAGGATGATGTTAGAAAAAAATTTAATTGTGAGATAAGTATTCATATGGACCCTATCGCAACTAATGATAAGTTTGTAAACAAGCTTAAAGAAAAAGTTGAGGATGTTATCGCTTCGGTTGATGTTTCCATAGGTATGCATGATTTCAGAATAACAAAAGGTCCTCTAAGGATAAATGTTATTTTTGACATTGAGGTTCCTTTTGGTTTTAAATACACAGATGAAGAGATTACTAAAATTATTGAGGGAAAAATTAAGGAAATGAATAGTAAATTTCATCCTGTTATACATGTTGATAAAAAGGTTATTTGAGAAAATGAAAGGGGTACCGATTGTATATAAAGAGGTATCTCTTTTTTTCAAGTTTTTTGACTATAAAAATAATTTTTATCTGATGTATTTTAGCTTTTTTAGCTTAAAAAAAGATAAGTAATCTTCATAATTTTTTAATATTTTTATGAGCTTTTTTTTAAATAAGATGGTTTATATTTATATTAGGAGGTAAATTAAATGAAATATAATATACTTGTCGCGGACGACGATAAAGAGATTTTAAACGCTATAGACATTTATCTCTCAAATGAGGGTATGAGAGTCTACAAAGCGAGCGACGGCGAGGAAGCTCTTTTAATACTTGAGAGGGAAAAAGATATACATTTGATTATAATGGATTTGATGATGCCCAAAACAGATGGTATTCAGGCGATTTTAAAAATCAGAGTTGAAAAGGAAATTCCCATTATAATTCTTTCCGCTAAGTCGGAGGA
>CANOGI010000002.1 GCA_947565475.1 uncultured Eubacteriaceae bacterium | reverse complement strand
CCTCTGATACTGATATATTGTATTAAAAATACTTATCTTTCCGCCACGGCATATCCGACAGCACATTCAACATTATGAGAAATACTCACAAATATTTTACTCACACCCATTTTCTCGGATATTTTTTTCGCCTCATCTCGCAAAACAACAAACGGCATTCCAACCTCGTTCCTTAAAACCTCAATATCAGTCATTTTAAAATTTCTAACGCCTGTGCCAAAAGCCTTTGAAACAGCCTCTTTTACGGCGAAGTTACCCGCCAAAGAGTTATATTTCCCTGAAAAAAGCTTAATTTCCTTTTCTGTATAAATCTTTTTAATAAAACTTTCTTTTTGGCAAGCCTTTTTAATTCTCTCAATTTCTATAATATCCACACCAATTCCGACAATCATTATTTTATAGCTTTTCCATACCTTTCGTTAAGAATCTCTATTCCCTCAAGACCAATAAACGTCCTTAAAAACAGAGATTTTTCTTTATATTCACTATCGACTTTATCTTTCTCCCCTATTTTTTCTTTAAGCTTCTCTTTAAGCTTTTGAACCTGCGGCTCAAGAGTCTTAACCTTTAAATGTAGTTCAGCGATATTATTATAAGACATCTTTACAGCTTCGCTAAAAAGTTCATAGTTTTTCTTTTCAATAAGTTCGGGAAGTATTTCTCTTCTTTTCTGTATTTCGTCAAGCTTTCCGTTTATGTGTTCGACAAGCTCCTGATTAGTACCCATTTTTTTTATAGTTTCGCTTAAATCGCTATCGTCAATTTCGCCCGAAAGATTTAAAATCTTTGAGAGCCTTATCTTTTTCGTTTTAATAAGTTTATCATATTCGGAATTAAGCCCGCCCTGTTCTTTTAGAAGCCCTCTGAGTTCCTCCTCAAGTGCCGCCATTTTGTCTGTTTTATTATTTTTAAAAGCGTAGTTAAATGTTTCGTCAAGAATAAGAATAGGTAAATTTTTAATCTGAACAAGTTTCGCGAAATCTTCTGTTTTCTTTTTAAATATCATAAGAATGCACCTCCCGAATTATAAATTATATTATCCGAACAAGCATATATTTTAAAAATAAACACTGCTTCAAATATTTTCATTGTACTATATATATCGTCATATTTAGCGGAAGATTTTAGATAAAGACAAATTCAAATCCGTAAAAACAACAGCAGGCAAATAAAAATCTCTGCATATGTTCATCCATTAGATTTCTCTCAAAACTATATATTGAAATTTCATAAAGATAAAAAACTATTTTACTCAATAACAAAAACCCTCTTGCGTCGTCCGCGTATTTCTTTAGGCGCTTTTTTAGTAAAAGGCATTTTTTATTGTCAAGACTACTCAAATTTTTGTGTAACAAAAATTCTCGTAATCGATGGCGAAAACATTCGCCTTTATATTCAGTGGGAGCTTACACTCCCACTGAATATAAGCCCCACTTAAAAAGCGGTGGACTTCTCTTATCGCTTAAACCCCATGAGCATAAAGAAATATCGAATAAAATAGTTTTTTCTAATCCTGTCAAGTTACTGCACATTTCTATAAAAAGTCCATTAAACTCATTTTAGTATATAGAGTAATAGTCAGATTGTATCTGAATTAAATACCTTAAAATATAGTTAATAAACTTGAAAAAAACAAAAAAAGCTAAATAAAAAATTATTTTTATCCCTTCTACTTTTGCCCTTTTTCAAGTCGCTTAATTATACAACCTTAGAAATTAAATTGATGTAATTGACTATAGGAAACACCGCATAATTTAAAAATAAAAATGATTTTAGTAGCAGCAGGCGAATTATCAGTGCTTTTACTACGCAAAAGTCGGCTAAAAGCCGCCCGCACATCTTCGCGGCGCCTATTTAGCGTAAGTATGGGATTTTTAATCCCACTTAAACGAAAACGCTTTTTTGTTAGGAGCGTATTTTTTCGTAAAATTATTTTTATTTCCTCTTCGTGCGGTGTTTCCTATAGTAAATATTCCCTATCTCTCAATTTTCTTAATAGCGTCAAAAGCGGCGTTTTGTTCTGCCTCTTTTTTATTTTTTCCCGACCCTTTGCCAAGAATTTTTCCCTGATGAGATACCTCAACTATAAAAACCTTGTCATGAGCCGGCCCATTCTCTTTAATAATGGTATATTCAAGAGCGTCTTGACTTTTGCTTTGAATAATTTCCTGTAAATAAGTCTTACAGTCGTTAAATTTAAAGTTTTTTCTAAGCTCAAAAATAGAGGGTTTCATAAGTTCTACAATAAATTTTGAGGCATTCTCAATACCGCCGTCTAAATATACCGCCCCGAAAATCGCCTCCATAGCGTCAGCGAGTATAGAGTCTCTATCCCTGCCTCCGGTATGCTCCTCGCCTTTACCAAGCCTAATAAAATCGCCTAAATTAAGCTCCCTCGCCCTTTTTGATAAATTTCCCTCACAAACAATGCTCGCGCGAAGTTTTGTAAGTTCTCCCTCCGGAAGCTCAGGAAATTCGTTAAAAATAAAACTGCTTATAGCGAATTCCAAAACAGCGTCCCCTAAAAACTCAAATCTCTCGTTGTTGTCAAGGTTCTCTTTTGATTCGTGAGCGAAAGAACTGTGAGTGACAGCAATTCGCAAAAGCGTATCGTCTTTAAATTTATAACCTATATCTAATTCCATAAAAACTCAATCCTTTCCGTTTTTATAACATCACAAAGGGGCATTAATATTTTTAACGCCCCCTTGTGATACTACACATAAAGTTAAGGAAACACCAAAAGTAATTTTATGGGTAATGGTATTGTCAATATCAATTTAAGGTCAATAAAAACTCCGCCATAACGGACAATACTATTATTGAGCGTTTCCAAAAAAATTATTTGCTTTGAGCTTTTTTGATGTACTCAACCGCGTCGCCCACGGTTTTAACGTTTTCAGCGTCATCGTTCTCAAACTCGATGTCAAAGTTCTCCTCTAACTCTGAAATAATCTGAAAAATATCCAAAGAATCCGCGCCTAAATCATCGGTAAAAGATGTTTCCATAGTAATCTCATCTTCGGAAATACTCATCTGTTCAGCAATAATCTCTTTAACTTTTTCAAATTCCATTTTTTACACTCCTTAAAAAAATATATAAATTAAACGCAAGAAAACAGCAAAAAAATCAAAGCGTACATTTTAATTTCTAATACGCCTTTAAAAGTATTATGCCGACTTTAAAGAAATACCATATTAAACATCCGTTTAAAAATTGATAAAAGCTTGCCTAAAAAAAACTGTTTTAACTTTTTATCCGCTGATTAAACGTTATTTAGTATTAAATTAATTAATTCATTAAAATACAGGTAAAGCTCTCTTAAAAACCATTCGCGAAATATACAAAATTGAAAGAAACAAACAGACATTTTATATATCCAAATAAGCTTTCAGACAAGCGAGACCAAAATTAATTAACCGTTATTCCCTTAATATTAAATTCTTGCCACATATTTATAATATACTAAATATTTAAACAATTTACAATAGCTAAATTATATTTTTTCTTGTATTTTATTAGTAATATCACTTTCTATAAATTTAATACACTGATTAATAGCGCCGACAATATCTTTTTCCTTTGAATTCCCGTGTGCTTTGACAACAAGTCCGCTGAGTCCGATAAATGGCGCCCCGCCGACTTTTGAGTAATCAAAATATTTTTTAAGCCTTTTAAAAGAACCTGACGACAAGAGAGCGCCAACTTTCGACAAAAAACTCGATAACAGTTCCTTTTTTATAATTCTTAAAATACTGCCTGCAAACCCCTCTGCGAATTTAAGAATGACGTTGCCTACAAAAGCGTCGCAGACCATAACATCAACCTTGCCTAAAAACAAGTCCCTCGCCTCTATATTGCCGACAAAATTAATATCAGATTCCTCAAGAAGCTCATAAGTTTCTTTTGTAAGGGTGTTGCCCTTTTCCTTTTCAGTGCCTATATTAATAAGACCCACTTTAGGATTTTTAATTCCCATAACGTTTTCCATATAGACAGAACCCATTTTCGCGAATTGAACAAGAAAAGAGGGTTTAGCGTCAACATTAGCGCCGGCGTCTATAAGTAAAGAGCTTTTTCCGTTTTCCATAGGCATGAGAGTGCCTAAAGCTGGTCTTTCAACGCCTTTTATCCTTTTAATAATAGTAACCGCTCCTGTAAGAAGCGCTCCTGTATTGCCCGCCGAAATAAAAGCCGCCGCCTTTCCCTCCTTAACCAGATTAAGCCCTATAACCATTGAAGAATTTTTCTTGTTTTTAATGGCGGCAGTGGGACTTTCCTCGGTAGCGATAACCTCATCGGCGTTTAAAATCTCTATTCTTGATTTATCCTGGTTATATTTATCCAGTTCCTCCCGAACCTCTTTCTCTCGCCCGATTAGAATAATTTTAATATTTTTATGTTCTCCTACCGCGAAAACACAACCCTTAACGATTTCAAAAGGAGCATTATCGCCGCCCATAGCATCTACAGCAATAATAATATCACTCATAAAAAAATCCTCCGCGTGTCAAACTGTTTTTAAAAATAATTTTTAAGGAAGCGCTTTTCTAATATTAAACAATGTTTAGTATTATTTTAAGCGTATTCACACAATGACAAAACAACAAAACATTAACGGCTTATAAATAAGTGCCAAAAACTTTTCATATTTTCATTTATAGCGAACTAATAAAAGAATGGAACAAACAAGTTTTAAAAAACTTATATATTAAAGGAATTCTTTTATCTGTTCGCGTTAAAGCTTTTGTGAATCGCTATAATATCAAATCCGCTTTATTTATAGTCAAATCACTTGAAAAATGAACAAGTTCGGCAAATTAAAATCCTTTTTACCACGTTAGCGTCAGTTGACATAGGCATTAGGCTATGCTCTCCTTTCGCTGTCTCGCAAAAATAATTTTAATCTCGCCTCCTTTTGTTTATTTTCAAGTAGTTTGACTATAATTCCGCGGTATTATCATAAAACAAAAGGCAACTTATGAAAATACACAAGTCGCCTTATATTATAGACGTCAATCCACATTCAAAACTGTTCTTTTATTGTAAGAACCGCAAGCTCTGCACGCTCTGTGAGGTCTCATCAATTCCCCGCATTTACTGCAGGCAACTAAAGTAGGAGTTGCAATTTTCCAACTCTGAGCTCTTCTTTTATCTCTTTTAGACTTAGACATCTTACCCTTAGGACAAATAGACATATATTACACCTCCTCTTCACTTTCCTCAAAAAGAGCTTTCAATTTTTCAAACTTCGGATTAACATAGGTTTTATCGCATTGGCAGTCACCCTCATTAAGATTGTGCCCGCAAACACCGCATAACCCTTTGCAGTTATCGGAACAAACAGCTTTCATAGGAATATTAAATAAAATACCGCTTATAATGGCCTCAGCAAGATTTATTTTTTTATCAGAAAAATGAAAAAAATCATTTTCACTGTCAACCTCGCTGAAATCATCGGAAAAAATCTCATCAATAATAAATTTAAGCTCAACATAAAAAGGTTTAAGACATAAATCACAATTTAAACAAAGACTCGCCAAAACATTTCCGGTAAAATGAAATTTTCCCTTTTCATTTGAGATTTCTCCCACAACTTTAACGTCGGCGTTATTGTCTACACAATAATTTTCCGGTATCAAAACTTTTTCGGAAAAGGAAACCTCTCTTGTCTCACCATCAATAAAATTACTGACGTCAATAATCATAAACACACTCCCGTTCCGTCCGAAGAATAAGTCCATTGGCTATTATATCATTAATGTATATTATTTGTCAAGAAGTTCTTTAGTATCCTGAGCTATCATCAATTCCTCGTTAGTAGGAATCACAAGAACGCGAATTTTTGAGTTTTCCGAAGCTATATCGATTTCCTGACCTCTGATACCGTTTTTCTCGTTGTCTATCTCTACGCCTAAGCATTTAAGATATTCACAAATAGCGAGTCTGCTTGTCTTGCTGTTTTCCCCAAGTCCCGCTGTAAACACGATAGCGTCGGCTCCTCCTAACGCTACATAATACTCTCCGATATATTTAGCAACCTTATAGTGGAACATATCAAGAGCGAGTTTAGCTCTTTCGTTTCCATCATTCATAGCCGCCTCAATATCCCTGAAATCGCTTGAGACACCTGAAACGCCAAGAACGCCTGATTTCTTATTCATAACAGTGTCAACTTCCTGAGTTGAGAGATTTTCTTTGTTCATAAGATAGAGAACTATAGCCGGGTCAATATCTCCGCATCTCGTGCCCATAACAAGACCCTCAAGAGGTGTAAGACCCATTGTCGTGTCAATAACCTCCCCGTTTTTAATAGCCGCTATACTTGAACCGTTTCCCAAATGACATGTGATAACTTTAGCGTCTTTTTTTCCGCCAAGCATATCAACAGCTCTTGATGAAACATATTTGTGGCTTGTGCCATGGAAACCATATCTTCTTATGTCATACTTCTCATAATACTCGTAAGGAAGAGCGTACATATATGCTTTCTCTGGCATAGTTTGATGGAAAGCTGTATCAAATACCGTAATCTGAGGAGTCCCCGGCATAAGCTTCTCACAAGCCTCAATACCCATAAGATTAGCTGGATTGTGTAAAGGTCCTAAGTCAAAACATTTTCTGATGGCGTCCTTAACCTCGTCCGTAACAACGCATGATTTGCTGAAATATTTACTGCCATGCACTACTCTATGGCCCACACCGTTAATTTCCTTGAGGTCTGAAATCACACCTACCTCTTTGTCCGTAAGTTTTTCAATAACAAGTTTAATAGCCTCATTGTGGTCGGCTAAAGGCTGGGTAAAAACAACTTTCTCTTTTCCCTCAGGAGTGTGCTGGAGGTTAGAGCCGTCTATGCCGATTCTCTCAACAAGACCTTTAGCGAGCACGTTTCCGTTATCCATATTATACAACTGATATTTTAAAGATGAGCTTCCGCAATTAATAACTAAAATTTTCATTGTTTTTCTCCTTTACAACTTTATAAAAATATAGCGCTGTTTCGTTATTCAGCCCCAATAAACTTATTATCCCCAAAAGCGTAATAAACAACAGGGAAAAAGAGATAAATAAAAAATATTTTTATTCTCCCGAATCACTTTATAAGTTGTCCCCCATTGATATTACGCTGTTGTGAATAACTAATCAGTCTTTTCCAAAAAAATTATTTATTTATAAAAATTTAAGCTATAAAAATAATTTTTACTTAACCAATAAATTAATTATTTGCCTGAAAGCTGAGCTTGAACAGCGGTGATAGCCACAACGCCAACAATATCCTCCGCTACACAGCCTCTTGACAAATCGTTTACAGGTTTAGCGATACCTTGTGTAATTGGGCCGTAAGCTTCAGCTTTAGCAAGTCTCTGAACAAGCTTATAACCGATGTTTCCCGCGTCAAGGTCAGGAAATACCAATACATTAGCTTTTCCCGCGACGTCGCTGTCAGGCGCTTTAAGCTGTCCAACACTCGGAACAATAGCGGCGTCAAGCTGAAACTCGCCGTCAAGTTTAAGGTCGGGATTTTCTTCCTTAGCGATTTTAGTAGCTTCCACAACCTTAGTAACGTCGTCATGTTTAGCGCTTCCTTTAGTAGAGTGTGAGAGCATAGCGACAATAGGTTCTTCTCCCACAAGCATCTTAAATGATTTAGCTGAGCTTTGAGCGATAGCGGCAAGCTTCTCAGGAGTCGGGTTCTGCTCAAGACCGCAGTCGGCAAATATAAAGGTACCGTTTGCCCCCAAATCACAGTCAGGAACAATCATAACAAAGAAAGCGGAAACAATCTTTGTTCCTGGCGCCGTTTTAAGAATTTGAAGACATGGACGAAGAACGTTCGCCGTAGCGTTTATCGCTCCCGCTACCATACCGTCGGCATAACCGCATTTAACAAGCAAAACGCCAAAATACAAAGGGTCGTTTAATAAAGTCTCTTTAGCCTTGTCAGGAGTAACGCCCTTAGCTCCTCTAAGTTCAACAAATTTATCAACAAGCTCGTCAAATTTATCATAATTTTTAGGGTCTATAAAAATAGCTTTGGATACGTCCGCTCCATCCGCCTTTTTAATAATCTCGTCTTTGTCTCCCACAAGTATAACGTTTGCTATACCTTCTTCAAGAATAACTTTAGCGGCGTCAAGAGTTCTTTTCTCAAAAGACTCCGGTAAAACGATAGTTTTTTTGTCAGCTTTTGCTTTAGCCTTAATGTTTTCTAAAAAATTCAAAGTAAAAATCCCCTTTCATGTTTTTAATAATTTATGAAAACACCAATTAACCAAAAATAAAAAACATTCTTTGATTAATATGTGTCTGAAAACTTTATATAAATAGCAATTACAGTATAAATCAATAAAGCGAAATTTATCCAGCTTAACTTTTCTTAAATCAACTGGTAATTTTCCTCTCACTCTTGACATTTATAGTTTACAAATCCCAAATTATTTATTAGCAGCTTTTATACATTTTAATCATACAATAAATAAATCAATCAATAAATATATATAACTCAATATTATATAGCACGGCCATACAAACATATACTCACAAAAATATAAAACAGCAAACAGCCACTAAATCTTAAAACTCTCAAAAATTATTTTTTTAATAAAAAAACTCTATAATATATCCATTATATATCCAGCGATATTGGAAAGAGGAAGTTGCCTGTTGACCGCGCCAAGCTCATAAGCGGCTCTCGGCATACCATAAACAACACAGCTTTGCTCATCCTGCCCGATATTAAAAGCTCCTTCCTGACGCATTTTAAGCATTCCCTTAGCGCCGTCGTTTCCCATTCCAGTTAAAATAACCCCGATGGCCCTGTCTCCGACCACATCAGCGACAGAATCAAACAAAACATCGACGGAAGGGGCGTGCCCGTTTACTCTTTCACCTTTCAAACACTCAACATACAAAGAACCATAATTTTTAACAACCCTCATCTGATGATCCCCTGGAGCGATTAACACAAGCCCGGGTTTAAGCTGGTCGCCGTCTTTGGCTTCCCACACAGTCATTCTGCAAATGTCATTAAGTCTGTCAGCATACATTTTTGTAAAGACAGCCGGCATATGCTGTACAACAAGAATAGGAGGCATCCCCGCGGGAAACCTTTTAAGAATCTCAATAATCGCCTCGGTTCCTCCTGTTGATGATCCGATAACAATAATTTTATTCGATGAAACAGAAACCTCCTGTTTCACTTCTCTCTTGTTCGTCATACTTTTTATGTACGCGGCGTCTTTAACCTTTAACCTGAAACTGTTTAAAAACATTTTCTGACCCAGCTCGCTGTCATCCCATGTCTTAATAATTATAGCTAAGGCACCTCGCCGCATCATTTCAAAACCGTTGTTGGCGTTTTCACACACGCCAACAAAGCTTACTCCTTTTGAGTCAAGATGCCGTATAATAGAATCAATATTTTCTTTTGAAATAAAATAACTATGCAGTACAAAAATAACATCGGAATTAACGTTCCTGCTTAAAAGCGCCTCATTTACAGATGAAAAAGTATCGACTAAATTAATTGAATCAATAGAGTCCGACTCAAAGCTCTTCTTCATCATAGACATAAAAGAATAAGATTCCGAATATAAAACTATATCAATTTTCTCCGCATTCATAAACAATCCCCATACCGAAAGCCACACGACGTGTGGCTTTTAATTCAACTTGTTTGGAAAACGCCGATTAATACACTAAAATATCAAATTTTAAGCGTATACCTCTATCGGCTTTTCACCTCAGAGTGTGTCTGAAAATTCTCTAACAATTTTTTCACAATTTCTCTAATTATTAACAACAATTCAAACTTAATTATTCTGGCGATACTACTATAGCCGTTCAGAAAAATTTATATATTCGACGACTAAAACTCACCAAATATATAAGAACAAAAGATTTAATTAATTGGTGCTTTCTTAATCCAAAAATAAGAATTTATCCACATCAAGAAGAAGTTGAACCTCTTTGCCGACCTTTCCGATACTTTTAATAAATTTATTTTGATATTTAAGTTTCGCGTTAGGCGGAAGAGAAATCTTATCTTCCGGAATAAACATAACCTCGTTAACCGTATCCACAATTACCCCAACTGTATAATTCTCATACTCGACAACAATAATACAAGTTAGAGAGTCATATTCTTTCTCAGGCTTTTTAAATCTAAGCCTGGCGTCTATAACAGGAACTATAGACCCTCTTAAATTTATTACGCCTTTAAGAAAGTCGGGAGTTTCCGGCACCCAAGTTATAGCGGACATAGTAATAATCTCAATAACATTTGAAATATCCACGCCGTATTCCTCGTTGTCAATCTCAAAAGTAAGATACCTGTCTTTGGTAGTATCTTCTTTAGTCTCTCGAACAATTTCATCCTGTTCATTTTCCATAGCCATAAGTTTCTCCCACCTTTCTATTTATCAAAAAATCCGCCGACATCAATAATAAGACTAATATCGCCGTTTCCAAGAAGCGTACAACCGCTTATTCCCTTAACTCTGTTTATATATCCAGGCATTGTTTTTACAACGACCTGTTGCTCGCCTATAAGCTCGTCAACAAAAAGACACACATGCTGTCCCTCGTTCTCTAACATAATAAGCACGCCTTCCTCAATATTCGTAACTTCTGATTTAGCGCCGAAGAAATCATATAATCTTACAATATTATAAACATCGCCTCTTAAAGTAAGCATCTCATTTCCATCCGGGTCTTTAAATACTTGATCTTGTTTCGCCTTAAACGTTTCCTGAATTGAGGAAATAGGAATAGTATACTTAGCCCCGCCCATTTTAATGAGCATACCTTCTACAATAGCGAGAGTCAAAGGAATTTTAAGAATATTTGTCGTACCCTCTCCTTTTTCGCTCTCAACCGAAATAGTACCGCCGACAGTTTCTATGTTGTTCATAACAACGTCCATGCCTACTCCACGTCCAGAGTAATTTGTCACTTGGTCGTTAGTTGACAAACCTGGGTGAAAAATAAATTGATGAATTTCTCTTTCCGTATACTCATTCTCAGGCTTTTTAAGCAATCCGTTCTCTTTCGCCTTATTGAAAATCTTCTGAGTATCAAGCCCCTGTCCGTCGTCTTTTACAATAATAATAACCTCTCCGCCGGCGTTTCTCGCCTCAAGTAAGACAGTGCCTTTCTCAGGCTTTCCAATGGCTTTTCTCTCATCCGGCATCTCAATACCATGGTCAACTGAATTTCTTATAATATGCATAAGAGGGTCTGATAGATGCTCAATAATGTTTTTATCAACTTCCGTTTCCTCTCCCACAACCTCAAGCTGTACGTCTTTTCCAAGATTTTTACACATATCTCTTACAATACGGTTCATTTTAAAGAAAGTAGTTGATAGAGAAACCATTCGCATAGACATAACAGTATCCTGCACATCGTTTATTATCTTTCTAAGCTGTCTTGCGGATTTATTAAAGTTCTCAAGGTCTAACCCCTCAAGGTCAGGATTCTGGGTAGTCATAGCTTCCGCGATAACGAGCTCTCCCATAAGATTCAAAAGTTGGTCAAGTTTTCCGATGTTAACGCTTATCATATGCTGTGTAGGTGCCGCTTTTTTCTGAGCTGCGGCTGATGAGGCGGCTGGTTGAGACGGTTTTTGAGTCTTTTGAACCGATTGGTTTTTTATAGGCTGCGCCTGCCCTGCCGTATCGCTTCCTACGTTGTTCCCCTGTACATTTACAGGTTCGCTCGCAGTTTTTAAGTCTTCTTTAATCTCATTTTCCTCTTGTTTTTCCGCTTCTTTCTCAGCTGCTACTTCCTCAATATCTATAGCTTTTAAGAATACGGTATTGCAAAGGTCTTTAGATACCTCATCATAGCTCTTATCTGTTGAGAAAGTGAATTTAAAGCCATTTTTTCTTATAATCTCCGTGGCTGCCTCGTCAATAATATCTTCAGGCTCGTGTTTAATATTCGTACAATATCCCTGAAGATTATGTATAACCGTATAAGCTCTGACATTTTCCATTTCACAGCCTTCCTCAAAAAATAAAACAACTTTATAATTTTTAAGGTTTCCAGAAGAAAGCTCAAATTCTTTAAGATAAACAGTTTGATCTATAAGCTCACTGATTTCATCATAAGTTTTTTCACTAAAGAAAGAAATTTGAAATCCATCTTTTTTGATTATTTCTTCCGACCCGTCAGCCACAACATCCGCCGGAATAGTAACGACGTCCGTAATGGCCTCTTTAAGGTTTTGTAAAAGCGTAAAAGCCCTTACGCTTTCCATTTCACAGCCTTCCTCAAAAAATATCTTCGCGTTGTAATGAGTTCCCTTAGCCTCAATTTGATTAACAGAATCCGTTTTTGTAGAAACTTGAGCTGTTTTCTTCTCGCTTTTAGCTGGCGGCGCGTCAGCGGGAGCCTCTCCTTTAAGCTGCGCTAAAAAAGCCTTAACGCGAGCGATAATATCCGTTGGATTTCCGTCTGAATTCTCACTCGCCTCAATTTTCGCCAATTCATTTTTTATAAAGTCAACACATTCAAGGACTAAGTCAGTAAGCGTCGAATAATCGACGTCTTGAGGATTTTCCTCTCTGAGAAAGAAAAACAAGTCCTCCGCCGAATGCGCCGTTTTAGACACATTGTCATAAAGCATCATGGCGGCAGAGCCTTTAATGGTGTGCATTATACGGAATATCTCGTTAATGTCATCCATTGAATACCCTTGTTCACCTTGAATAATAAGCTGTTCCAACTGTTCAACCAGTTGATTCATCTCATATATAAACATATCCAACATTGATTCTCTTGAAAAATCAGCCAAAGCGTATCACCCTCTTTTATAAAATTTGTTTAAAATAAATTCTTATTTATTTTCATCGGAACCTCTGATTTAATATTATCGTTTCTCGGCATTATTTAAACAAGAATTTCACGCTCCCGCCTAAATCGGATAAATTTCTTTACCCGCCATAAAATCGGCTGATTCGCCTTAAAAGTTAAATCAGTCAGTATTCCAATTTATTAACTCGGAAAAAACAATACACAGATAAAATCAGCTCGTATGTAAAAATTATATCCCTACATTAAATTATAAACCAAAACAAAAAATTTTCAAGATGTTTTGCTCATTTTTATTATTTTTTTTAATAAAAGTCCATAAAAAATAAATAAACCAAAAATAAAAATTATAATAAAAATAAAATATATTTTCTATATTTCTTTAATATACGGCTGACAAGTAACCGACGGCGAAAGTATTTGCCTTTGTATTCAAAGTGAGCTTGCGCTCCCCCAAAACACAAGAGTAAGTACCCCTCTTAAAAAGCTTGAGACTTCCTCTGTCGGTTAAAATAACTTGTCGGTCAAATTTTTCTATACACAGCGGGCTGTACATACTGGTATCTCGTTCCCGTGTTGTTTAAAGACTCAGAATGACCTATAAATAAATACGCACCTTCCTCTGAAGCCTCGTAAAACCTGTTGACAAGTGCGTCCCTTGTTTCGTTGTCAAAGTAAATCATAACGTTTCGGCAGAAAATAACATGAAATTTCTTTTTAAAAGGGAATCTGCTTTCCATAAGGTTAAATTTTCTATATGTAATTTTCTTTTTAATCTCATCGCTTACAATAACATTATTATCGTCGTATTTCTTAAAATAATTTTTTTTCCAAAGTTCGTCTAAAGGTTTTATTTGGTCGCTGGTATAAACCCCCCTCATCGCTTTGGTAAGAACGGTCGTGGAAATATCCGTAGCTAAAAGCTCCGTATCCCATTTGCCGCCCTCCCCCCTGAAAAAGTCATTCATAAACATCTGTAAAGTGTATGACTCCTCGCCGGAAGAACAGCCCGCGCACCAAATTCTTATATCGCCGTTTTTAACCGTTTTTTTAATATACGGTAAAACCACGTCCCTAAAATAATAAAAGTGTTCAACTTCTCTCATAAAAAACGTATGGTTTGTAGTCATTCTGTCAATAAATACGATAGCGGCTTGTCCAGTAGTGTCGGATATAAGATAGTCATAGTATTCAGTAAAATTCTGGAATCCTTTTTCCGCCAATACCGAGCGAAGCCTTGAATAAATAAGGGATTTTTTTTCTTCCCCAAGATTAATTCCGTATTTTTCTTTGATATAAGTTTTTATAAGCTTGAACTCACCGTCACTTATAAAACTCTCCATAACATATACCACTCCTATCGTGTCCAAAAATAAAATCTTAATTCCCTGCGAGCGTAAAATAAAATATTTCTCAACTCAAAATTCACATATTTAATTGACATTATCTTCTATATCTTATATTATACATAATTAATAACAATATGTCGATATTATTTACAAATTTTTTTTAAAAACAGGAGATAATATAATGATTTTTGGTATAATCGCCGAATATAATCCGTTTCATAACGGGCATTTTTATCATATTAACAAATCAAAAGAAATAACTAAAACGGAAAATTGTATTGTAATAATGAGCGGAAATTTTACGCAAAGAGGAGAACCTGCCGTTTTAAATAAACAAACACGGACAAAGCTCGCCCTAAAAAACGGAGCCTCTATGGTAATAGAGCTCCCCGTCCCGTTCGCCACGGGAAGCGCGGACATTTTCGCCTATGGGGCGGTAAATATTTTAGAAAACTCTAATATAATAGATTTTTTGTGTTTCGGGGCTGAAACAGATAATATTGATTGTATGACGTATATAGCCGACATTTTGACAGACGAGCCAAAACCCTTTAAAAATATGTTAAAAACAGAGCTCTCAAAAGGTATAAGCTACCCGTCAGCGAGATATAACGCCATTTCAGCCTATATAAAAAACTATAGAAAAGACATAGTCGCCCCTGATTTGTCATTTTTAAAAACACCAAATAACATACTCGCGCTTGAGTATATTAAAGCGTTGAAATTACACGGCAGCGCCATAAAACCGATAATAATACAACGAAAAGGTAGCTCGTTTCATCAAACGGAAATAACCTCGCCTATTCCCTCCGCGACGGCTGTAAGAACCGCCGTAAAAGAATTTGAGCTTTTAAAAACTTCTGAAACAAAAGAGCTTTTAAAAAATAAAATCAAATCCGCTCTCCCCGAGAACACGTGGGAAACATTTTTTAAAGAAATAACAAATTATCCAAAATTTGAGAACTATTTACCTGCTCTCGATTATATACTGCGGTCTAAAACAAAAAAAGAACTCTCAGAAATTTTAGATATGACCGAAGGGCTTGAAAACAGAATTTTAAAACACACTGTCAAAAAAAATACTGAAGAATTATTTCAAAGTATGAAAACAAAACGATATACCCTCACCAAAATCAAACACGCTGTCACACACCTTCTTCTTGATATAAAAAAATCAGATATAGCGATTTATATGGACAAAGGACTTCCCTATATAAGGGTGCTTGGTTTCAGAAAAGATAAAGAGGCTCTTTTAAAAGAGCTTACGGAAAAGTCAAAAATTCCTGTAATAACAAATATAAAGTCAGCTGAAAAAAAACTTTCCCCAACAGCTGTTTCTCTTTTAAACAAGGAGAAGTTCGCCTCTGATATTTATTATATGCTTACGACAAAAGAAATAAATACAGAATACACAAAACCAATAGTAATAATATAATTTATTCAAAAATATCCAAAAAACCACTAAAAATAAACATATAGTCAAAGTTATTTTACTTTTTTGATTCTTTGGATATTTTTTAGTTTCAAGAAAGCACCGCACAGAGAGGAAATAAAAATAATTTTACGAAAAAATACGCTACTAACAAAAAAGCGTTTCGTTTAAGTGGTATTAAAAATCCCACACTTACGCTAAATAGGTGCCGCAAAGATGTACGGGCGGCTTTTAACCGACTTTTGCGTAGCAAAAGCACCGACTATTCGCACGCTCTCGCTAAAATTATTTTTACTTTGAATTATGCGGTGTTTCCTCAAAATAGCCCCCATAAAATATTTTCCGCCCGCTTATATACTAAATTTGCCGTAATCTCCATATTTTTTTACAATAACCTCGCCGAAATCCAAATCCTCTCTCGTTGTGATTTTAATATTGTCATAATCCCCCTCTGTCATTTTGACTTTAATACCAAGCCTTTCGGCAAGCGTAGAATCATCCGTCCCCAAAAAACCGTCCAAGCTCGCTTTCTTATAGGCCTCCATAATTAAATCATATTTAAAAGCCTGCGGAGTCTGAGCAATCCATAAAGTTTTTCTGTCAGGGGTTGAAACAATAAAACCATTCTCATCACAGACCTTAATAGTGTCTTTCACTTTAACCCCAAGAACACAGCTTCCATAAACGGAGGTTTCCTCAATTATTTTTTTAATATGTTCTTCTTTTACAAAAGGCCTTACCCCATCGTGTATAAGTACAATATTCGTATCTTTCTCAAGAGCGGTAAGACCGTTAAAAACAGATTCCTGTCTTTCCTTTCCTCCTATCGCTATTTTTTTAACCTTGCTTAAATTAAATCTCTCCACAATTTCTTTTTCACAAAACTCTATTTCATCTTTAGCCGTGACAATAACAATATCCTGAATATCAGCGCAGTTCTGAAAACAGTTCAAAGTTCTCGCGAGTATTGGAACACCTCCGATTTCCATATACTGTTTTAAAACTTTCGTCCCCATTCTTTTTCCGCTTCCTCCGGCGACGACAACAGCCCTACATTTAAAATTTACCAAAAAATCACTCCAAACATTTGATATTTGCCAAAATAAAGTATATAATTAAAATTAGCGGTACACATTCTTAATTATAATATGCAAAAGGAGGAATAACAATGATTAATTTCGACAGATTTCCTGAAAATAAAAGAAAAGTATTAACTATGAGTTATGACGATGGAAAAATATATGACAGAAAACTTGTGGAAATATTTGATAAATATGGAATAAGAGGAACATTTCACATAAACGGGGGCTATCTTTCCAAACTTGAACGGATAGAACCCGACGAAGTAAAAGATTTGTATAAAAATCATGAGATCTCAGCTCACGGACTTACACATCAGTCTCTCAGCATTTCGCCCCGTGAGAACATAGTAAGACAAGTTATGGAAGATCGTGTAATACTTGAGAAACTATCAGGTTATCCTGTGCGTGGAATGTCATACCCGAACGGGCTGTATAACGACACAGTTGTGGAAATACTGAAAGCGACCGGCATAGAATACTGCCGAGTAGTGGAAACACATAAAAACTTCTCAATGCCAAATGATTTTCTTCGCTGGCATGGAACTTGTCACCATAACGAAAACCTTTTGGAACTTGGGCAAAAATTTCTTGACCAGCCTTATAAAAACCGTCCTCACTTAATGTATGTGTGGGGCCACAGTATAGAGTTTGAAAGAGACAATAACTGGGATTTAATAGAAAATTTCTGTAAGATGATGTCAGACAAAGAAGATATATGGTACGCCACAAATATAGAGATAGTGGATTATATGAAAGGATTAAACAACCTAAAATTCTCGGCTGACTGTAAGATGGTATATAACCCGTCGGCTATGAGACTATGGATTTCAGTAGACGAAAAGCCTGTAATTCTGGAACCCGGAAAAATAACTAAACTATAAAAATCCTCCCTTACCGTGTAGCAGAATAACTCTGAAAATATCATCTTAAATCTTTTCTAAATTATAGTAAATTAATTTGAAAATGAGAGAAAATTTATTCTATTATTGGATGCAGTCCAATATCTACTCAAACTGACATTTATTGATAGGAGAACAGCCGCGACGACGCGAAAATAAACCTTACCCGCATGTATAGAAGACACATCTGTCCCGTCTATATAACCTGTTTATTTTCAAATTGATTAACTATACAAATATACTCACTTTAAACAAAAAACATATAAAAAATACAAATTAAGGAGAGTTAAAAAATGAAAAACACACCACATATTAACCAGACAGCGGAAATAGCGGAAACAATTTTACTCCCCGGTGACCCGTTAAGGGCTAAATTCATCGCCGATAACTTTTTTGAGAATCCTGTTCAATTCAACGCCGTAAGAGGGGCGTTAGGATTCACTGGAACAGTAAATGGCAAAAAAATCTCCGTATTGGGAACCGGAATGGGCGTGCCCAGTATGGGTATTTACTCTCATGAGTTAATAAATATATTCGGGGTAAAAAATTTAATAAGAATCGGCTCTTGCGGCGCGATACAAGAAAATATAAATTTATACGACATAATTTTGGGGATGGGTTCCTCCACAACATCAAACTTTGGAAGTCAATTCTGTCTGCCCGGCGTTTTCTGCCCAACAGCAAGCTGGAGCCTTTTGGAAAAGGCAAAGAAATCAGCGGACGCTCTCGGTATGCAAAATATTCACATAGGCAATATATTATGCGACGACGCTTTCTACAGCGATGATTCTGAATCCGTAAATAAATGGAAAAAAATGGGCATTTTAGGTGTAGAAATGGAATCCGCGGCGCTTTATATGAACGCCGCGAGATATAAGGCAAACGCCCTTTGTATACTTACGGTATCTGATCATCTTTTAACAAAGGAAGCCACCTCGGCTAAAGATAGAGAAACATCTTTCACAAATATGATAAATATAGCTTTAACCTTGGCGTAACACGTTCCCATAAACATTATCGCTTTATCATTTTAGCTCCACGTTTCTGTTTGAGATCAGTATTAACCTTTTTCACCCCCTCTAAAGGAGATGTAAATATGAATATGAATTTTGTGGACTTAATAATAAAAAAGCGGGATAAAAAATCCCTTTCATCTGAAGAAATAAATTACTTTGTAAAATGCGCTTCAGATAGAAACTTTCCCGACTATCAAATTTCAGCCATGTTAATGGCGATATATTTAAACGGCTTAAATGACAAAGAAACCTCCGACTTGACAATGGCAATGGCTAATTCAGGAAAAATTCTTGACTTGTCTGAAATAAGCGGTATAAAGGTTGATAAACACAGCACAGGCGGCGTCGCCGACACAACGACGCTTGTGTTGGCGCCTCTTGTAGCCTCCTGTGGGCTCCCTGTCGTAAAAATGTCCGGAAGAGGTTTGGGCCATACCGGCGGAACAGTTGATAAGCTTGAATCAATTCCCGGTTTTAACACTGAAGTTTCAGAAAAAAACGCCATAGACCTCGTTAAAAAACAAAAAATAGTCATAATGAGTCAGTCAGAAGACCTCGCGCCCGCCGATAAAAGATTTTACGCTATGAGAGACGTAACAGGAACCGTCGAGAGTATTCCTCTAATAGCCTCAAGTATAATGAGCAAAAAAATAGCCGCTGGCTGTGACGCTATCGTGTTAGATGTAAAATGTGGAAACGGCTCATTTATGAAAGACTTTTCCTCGGCGGAAAAATTAGCTCAGACAATGGTTGAAATCGGAAAAAACGTAAATAAAAAAGTTATCGCCGTAATAACTGATATGAGCGAGCCTTTGGGAAAACATATAGGAAACTCCCTTGAGGTAATGGAGGCAATAGAAATATTAAAGGGCAATACAAACGGAAGATTAAAAGAAGTATCTCTTGAGATTGGAAGTTTAATGCTTATTTTAGGAAATATCAGCAAAACTGTAGAAGAAGCGAGAGCGTTGCTTGAGAAAAATATCAAAAATAAAAAAGGACTTGAAAAACTTAGAGAGCTTATAATCTCTCAAAAAGGAGACCCTAAAATAATAGACGATTATTCCCTTTTTCCTAAATGTAAGTTTAAAAAAGAATTAATATCCGAGTTTTCAGGTTATATAAGCGATATGGACACTTATAACATAGGAAAAGCGGCGTGTGAGACAGGAGCCGGCAGAAAAACAAAAACGGATAAAATTGATTATAGCGCGGGAATAATATTAAAATTCTCATTAGGGGATAAAATAAATAAAGGTGATGTTTTAGCTGAGATATACTCATCCTCTGAGGAAAGACTCGAAAACGCTTGGAATATATTAAAAAACTGTATTAAAATATCGGAAAACCCTCCGAAACCACAAAAAACAATATTAAAAATAATAGGAGAGATTAAAAAATAATGAAAAGAGCGATAATAATAGTCCTCGACGGCGTAGGAATAGGAGAACTGCCCGACGCTTGTAAATACAATGACTGTGGAAGCAATACGCTGATGAATATAAAAAAACAAGTGCCCGCGTTAAATTTAAAAAATATGATTTCTTTAGGCCTCGGAAATATAAAATGTGAAATAGGTACAAATCTATATGACAAATGTGAAAACCCTAAAGGAGTTTACGGAAAAATGGCAGAGCATTCCGCCGGAAAGGATACGACAACAGGTCATTGGGAAATCGCGGGAATATGGCTCGAAAAGCCTTTTCCAACATATCCAAAAGGTTTCCCAAAAGAAATAATGGAGAAATTTGAGAAAGAAATCGGAAGAAAAACTCTCGCTAATTATCCCGCGTCAGGAACTGAGATAATTGATAAATTAGGCGACGAGCACATAAAAACAGGCTCGCCTATAGTATACACCTCCGCCGACAGCGTATTTCAAATAGCCGCACACGAGGATATAATACCTGTTGAAAAACTTTATGATATATGTGAGACAGCGAGAAAAATTTTACAGGGAACTCATAATGTGGCAAGAGTTATAGCGAGACCGTTTACAGGCGTTTCTGGAAATTATGTAAGGACTAAAAACCGAAAAGATTTTTCCCTTTCCCCCACGTCAAAAACATTGTTAAACTACGCTGAAGAACAAGGCTTACAGGTTAAAGCGGTAGGAAAAATAGAGGATATTTTCTGTAACAGCGGAATAACTGACTCTGTTCACACAACAAATAACGCCGATGGAATCAATCAGACAATAAAATATCTAAAAGAATCTTTCGACGGAATAATCTTTACAAATCTTGTTGATTACGATATGCTGTACGGTCATAGAAATAATGTAAAAGGCTTTGCCGACGCCCTTGAGTATTTTGATAATAAACTCCCTGAAATAATGGAAGCGATGAATGACGGCGATCTTCTTTTCATAACAGCAGACCACGGCTGTGACCCAACTACTCCAAGTACAGACCATTCAAGGGAATATGTATTTCTTTTGGGATACGGTAAAAAAATAATCCCAGCGGATATAAAAACTCGTCCAACTTACTCCGATCTCGCGGCAACTGTAGCCGAATATCTAAATATAGACGCCAATATAAAAGGAACAAGCTTTTTATCAGAAATAATAGCGAAAAAATAAAAGAATATATTTATAAAAATAGAGCGTACATCAAACCAATCTCTCAGATACGCTCTAATACATCAAAAAATTATTTCATTGTTTCGTTATAAAAATATTATAAACCGCCGTGAGATACATTTAGTTATCCGCCGAAAATTATATTATATATTTTCGGCGGATTTTATTATACTTTTCCCCACAGCCTCATCAAAATAATTTAATTGACTTCTCGGTCTCCCTTGCTTAATCATCTCCGACTAAACTTTTGTGTCTGTCCGCCAACTCTTTAAGAGTCATATTGTCAACAATATCATTAATAGCCTTTTCTATCTTCTCCCATAAATATAAAGTAGCGCAAATATCTTTTCTTTTGCAGTCGTTAACCTCATTATCAAGACAAGCCACAGGAGATAAACTTCCCTCTATACATCTTAATATCGCCCCAACAGTATATTCCTCAGGATTTTTTAAAAGAGAATATCCCCCCATCGGGCCTCTCACGCTTTTAAGAAATCCCCCTCTATTAAGTATATTTACAATTTGCTCAAGATATTTTATTGAAATCTCCTGTCTTTCCCCAATGCTTTTAAGACTTATATTTACTCCTGGTTCACATAAAGCAAGGTCAAGCATAAGTCTAAGGGCGTATCTGCCTTTTGTTGAAACTTTCAAATAAATCCCACCCTATCAAAAAATTTTACTATATTTGTAGTATACTATAGGATTACTATGATTTCAATAAAATTTTTATTATTTTAACACCAACTTCAGCATAAAATTTTATTGAGGATTTTGTATAGTTAAAGAACTTTACGGTAATTCCGATAGATATAGAAAAAAATATTTTACTCAAAATTTTAGCGAAAAGCATTTTTGTTTTAATCGCCAAAAGCACAAAAAAATATTGAATAAAACAGTATTCTTTCTAATTTTTGAGAAAAATAAACAATACAAAAAATATGTTTATAAAACAACAAAATTATTTCATAAGACTTCTTTAGACACTATAAAATTACGTTAATTCAATAAAAAATTATTTCATTCAATGTTAAGCGTTAGTCGTTTTGCTTTTTAAACGCCGAAAGCGTTAAGAATCATTGAATGAAATAATTTTTTGAATCGATACTATTAATAAATATAAAGTTTCAAAAGAAGTTTATAGTATGCTGACTGGCATTAATATGTTAAAAATATCTTTCAGGAGCCTATATAAATGATATTGCCACCTATATTATAGCTTATAGCCAAACTACTTGAAAATGAAAACGGAGACAAGATAAAAATTATTTTTACAAGGCAGTATAGCCTTAGCCTAAAGCCTATGCCAACTTGACACTAACAAAGCCAAAAAGGATTCTTAGCCGCCGAACTTGTTTATTTTTCAAGTTGTTTGACTATAATTCCTTTTAAGTTCTTTTACTATATATTAAAATTATTTGGGGGTGTTTTTAAATGAGTTACATATCAAAAAATAAACTAAAAATCCTTGCTTTAACCTACAGCCTTTTAATTCTGTATGGAATAACATATTCATTTTTTAATAAAAGTGTGGAAACTTTCTCTATGCCTGTCTCTAATAAAAATATAGTAATTGACGCGGGCCATGGCGGCTGGGACCCCGGAAAAGTCCGTTCAGACGGAACAGAAGAAAAAACATTAAATTTGGACATAAGCAAAAAACTTCAGCAATATCTTGAGCAAGGCGGAGCAAACATTTTTACTACAAGAATTGACGACTCAGCGTTATCAAAGAAAAAAATCGAAGATTTAAAACAAAGAAAACTCATAGCGGGAGGCGACGAGATAGACATATTTATAAGTATACATCAAAACTCTTTTCCAAACAGCTCGGCAAAAGGAGCTCAGGTGTTTTATTATAAAAACTCTGAAAGCGGAAAAGCGTTAGCGGAATGTATTCAAAATAAAATCAAGGAATTCGCCGATGAGAGCAACACTCGTGTTCCAAAACCTAACGGCGAGTACTACATATTAAAAAACACAAAATGTGCCTCTGTTATAGTTGAGTGTGGTTTTTTATCAAATGATTCTGAAAACGCTAAACTCGCCTCTGATGAATACCGCCAAAAAATCGCCTGGGCAATATATATGGGTGTGACAGATTTTTGTAAAGAAAACACGCAAAATACGTCCGAAAATTAAAAATAAGGCTGTGTGAAAAAATAAATTTTTCACACAGCCTTATTTTTACAGTTAATTTTTCTATACATTCTCGTAAATAAAAGTAAATACCGTTTTTTAGCTTATTATTCCTCTCTGTACAAAAAAAATTCAGAGGAGTTATACTCCTCTGAACCCTTTTTATACAATAATAAAATATATAATTATGAATTAAATTACTGTAACAAAGAAACTACGCTGCTTGTAGCTTGGTTAGCCTGAGCAAGCATAGAAGTAGCAGCCTGCTGAAGAACGTTCTTAGCTGTTACGTTCATCATCTCTTTAGCCATATCAGCGTCCTCTATACGAGATTTAGCTGAAGAAAGGTTTTCAGAAGAAACCTGAAGGTTGTTGCTTGTGTATTCAAGTCTGTTCTGTTTAGCTCCGAGTTTAGCAACCTCGTCAGATACAGTAGAGATAGCCGCATCAATATTTGAAAGGTAGCCGCTGATTTTTGAACCTGCTCCTTTACCAGTCTTATTTAAAGCTGCGGTAATATTAGAAGCGAGTTTACCAATACCTAAAGATGTAGATGTCATTTTGCCGATAGTTAAATCGATAGCCTGGTTTTTGTTGGCTCCAATCTGGAAGTAAAGAGCGTTAGTTGATTTAGAGAAAGCACCTGTAGCAAGAGTCTTTGTATTGAACTCTGTTCTTCCTGCCATATCAGTGATTTCATCCTGAAGCTGCTGAATTTCGTTAGCGATTTTTACACGGTCCTGAGTAGCGTTTGAATCATTAGCGCACTGAACAGTAAGCTCTCTGATTCTCTGAACCATAGACTCGATTTCGCTGAAAGAACCCTCAGCTGTCTGAATTAAGCTGATAGCGTCCTGAGTGTTTTTATCAGCCATATCAAGACCTTTGATTTGAGCTCTCATTTTCTCAGTGATAGCAAGACCTGCTGAATCGTCAGCGGCATGGTTGATTTTTTTACCGCTTGATAATCTTTCGCTTGATTTCTGTAAAGCTGTACCAACTGATGATAAGTTTCTGTGTGAGTTTAAAGCTCTGATATTAGTGTTAATTACTGTATTACTAGCCATAATAAATCCCTCCATTGATTTAATAAAATTATGCAAATCCATTTGCATTTATAATATAATATATTATGTTATAAATATAATTAGATAATAATAAAAATGTTTCCCAGGTAACTTTTTTATTATTATAAATTATCATTTATTAATTACAATATATATATCGTCACTGTGAAAAAAAACTTAACCCCTTTTTTTCAATTTTTTTAAATCTCTTTAAAATATGTGTGTTATATCTTATAAATCCGAAAATATAACCGGAAACCTGTCCTTAAATTCTTTAAGAATCCCTTCCGCGATCTCCCTTATTTGAGGGTGAGCGGCGGTTGCCGTTCTTAGTTTAATTTAAAGAAAAGAATTCAGAGGAGTTATACTCCTCTGAACCCTTTTTATACAATAATAAAATATATAATTATGAATTAAATTACTGTAACAAAGAAACTACGCTGCTTGTAGCTTGGTTAGCCTGAGCAAGCATAGAAGTAGCAGCCTGCTGAAGAACGTTCTTAGCTGTTACGTTCATCATCTCTTTAGCCATATCAGCGTCCTCTATACGAGATTTAGCTGAAGAAAGGTTTTCAGAAGAAACCTGAAGGTTGTTGCTTGTGTATTCAAGTCTGTTCTGTTTAGCTCCGAGTTTAGCAACCTCGTCAGATACAGTAGAGATAGCCGCATCAATATTTGAAAGGTAGCCGCTGATTTTTGAACCTGCTCCTTTACCAGTCTTATTTAAAGCTGCGGTAATATTAGAAGCGAGTTTACCAATACCTAAAGATGTAGATGTCATTTTGCCGATAGTTAAATCGATAGCCTGGTTTTTGTTGGCTCCAATCTGGAAGTAAAGAGCGTTAGTTGATTTAGAGAAAGCACCTGTAGCAAGAGTCTTTGTATTGAACTCTGTTCTTCCTGCCATATCAGTGATTTCATCCTGAAGCTGCTGAATTTCGTTAGCGATTTTTACACGGTCCTGAGTAGCGTTTGAATCATTAGCGCACTGAACAGTAAGCTCTCTGATTCTCTGAACCATAGACTCGATTTCGCTGAAAGAACCCTCAGCTGTCTGAATTAAGCTGATAGCGTCCTGAGTGTTTTTATCAGCCATATCAAGACCTTTGATTTGAGCTCTCATTTTCTCAGTGATAGCAAGACCTGCTGAATCGTCAGCGGCATGGTTGATTTTTTTACCGCTTGATAATCTTTCGCTTGATTTCTGTAAAGCTGTACCAACTGATGATAAGTTTCTGTGTGAGTTTAAAGCTCTGATATTAGTGTTAATTACTGTATTACTAGCCATAATAAATCCCTCCATTGATTTAATAAAATTATGCAAATCCATTTGCATTTATAATATAATATATTATGTTATAAATATAATTAGATAATAATAAAAATGTTTCCCAGGTAACTTTTTTATTATTATAAATTATCATTTATTAATTACAATATATATATCGTCACTGTAAAAAAAAACTTAACCCCTTTTTTTTATTTTTTTTAGATTTTTTTAAATTTTTTAAATCTCTCCAAAATATATGCCGTATATGCCGTTATATCTCGTTATATCTTATAAATCTGAAAATATAACGGGAAGCTTGTCCTTAAATTCTTTAAGAATCGCTCCCGCGATCTCCCTTATTTGAGGGTGAGCGGCTGGCACTGTTCTTAATTTAAAAAAATGCCTCCACTCTCTTAAATTCATTGTAACAACAATTTCCGTTTTCAATGAGTTTGGAAGTATTGCCCTCGCCTCTTCAGGTTTCGCCCCAATTTCGATAAGCTTTTTATAGCGCTCCTCAATAAAAGCCATACTTTCCTCCCATAGTCTCATTTTTTCTTTTCCGTCCTCTGTTTTCTCATCCCAAAAACAAGGCTTAATAAAAGTAAGCTCTCCCCCGAACTTATCCTTTGAGTAATTGCAGTACCTCGTAGACTCCTGAGAAAAACTCGCTATTCTGTGCCTTACAAGCTCATGGGTAACGCCCCTGTCGCATATAATCCTTACAGTTATTTTCTCATGCTCAATAACTGATTCGTGACCTCTTTTTAAAATATTAGCGATAAATTTATCAGCGGACTTCTCCGAAATGGAACTTTCGCTTTTATAACAGGTTCTTCCAGCTCTCTCAATAACTGACATAATTTTTTTAGCGTCAATTTCTTCTTCTATGGAAAAAGAAGGTTTAATAATTCTCAAATAATCACCTCCCGATATTTTAGCCGACCAAAAAATTCCCGCGCTTTTTAAGCGGGTCGCTCACTCTTGTATTCAGTGAAAACACGAACTTGCGCTAATACAAAATAAACAAGTTCACTATTGGTTAATATTTTTATAAAATATGAATAGTTTTTAGCAAAAACTGAATAAAATACCTTACATTGGTCTCCGTCCCTCTAACGCCCTCAGAAGCGTCACCTCGTCAACATACTCAAGGTCTCCGCCCACAGGCACCCCATGGGCGATTCTGCTGACCTTTATCCCTAAAGGTTTAATAAGCCGGCTTAAATACATAGCGGTCGCCTCCCCCTCAACATTAGGGTTTGTGGCTATAATAACCTCCTCAATATTCGTGTCGTCAAGCCTTTGTATAAGTTCTTTGACTTTAATGTCAGATGGCGTAACGCCGTTAATTGGAGAAATCGCCCCATGAAGCACGTGATAAATGCCCGTGTATTCTTTTGTTTTCTCATAAGCGGCCATATCCCTCGGGTCCTCGACTACCATAATAATATTTTTGTCTCTCTTCTCGCTTGAACATACTGGACATGGGTCAGTATCTGTCAAATTGTAGCAAACTGAGCAATACTTAATATCCCTTTTAGCGTTAAGTATGCTGTCCGCCAAAGCTCTGGCGTTTTCCTCCGGCATATTGATAATATAAAAAGCGAGCCTTTGGGCAGATTTTCCCCCAATGCCAGGAAGCTTTGAAAGCTGCTCTATAAGAGAAGAAATAGGTGTTCCGTAAACGCTCATTCATCAAACTCCTTAACTGTATCAAAACAATAAAAAATTAATAAGCAAACTTTAATAACCCCCGCTATATAAAGTAATTATTTTAAATTATTTTGCCCTGAAAATTTCTCTGACCGCTATAATAAAATACCGATTAATTAAAAGCAAACATATTTTTCTATAGTGTGTCTAAAACTCTATAGCTATTGTTAAAATCCCGTAAAACCTCAATTACTTGAAAAATTAAAATGGCGTTATAAAGCTAAAAATAATTAGACGAAAGTATAATTTTCTCACTGAAAAAATTACTTAGAGCGATATTAACCTCAAGAAAATTATTTTTATTGCCGTTAAATCAGCGATTGCCTAAAACAAACCGCCTGGAAGCTTGCCTCCCGCGATTTTACCCATTTCATTGTTAGCTGTCTCGTCAGCTTGTCGTATAGCCTCGTTCACAGCCGTGAGCACAAGATCCTGAAGCATCTCGACATCGTCCGGATCCACAACGTCCGGAGAAATCTCAATAGATTTAATCTGTTTTTTACCCGTAATAACCACTTTAACGGCCCCGCCCCCGCTTGTGACCTCAAATTCCTTGTTCTCAAGTTCCGTCTGCATCTGCTCCATTTGCTTTTGCATCTTCTGAGCCTGTTTCATAAGATTGTTCATATTCATACCGCCAGGAAACCCGCCGCCAAAACCTTTTGCCATAATAAAAACCTCCTAAAAAAAATAATATCTTTTTTATTTTACCATAATAAAGAATTAATTACAACTTTTTTTGTGTCGATTTATCCAGGGTCTTAAAAATATTTCTTTATTATATAAAATAAATATGATATAATTAATTATAATAGAAAAGGAGGTTTTTTATGAACTATATGTGGTTTTGGTTAATTTCTTTCATAGTTTTGCTCATCTGTGAGCTTATAACGTCTTCACTGATTTCCATATGGTTTTGCGGAGGGGCGCTCGTCGCTCTTTTGACGGAAATTTTAGGATTAAATTTTTCAGTTCAGCTCACTGTGTTTATCGTGGTGTCGTCGGTTCTCCTTTTCCTCACAAGACCTATAGCGAAAAAAGTCTTGAGAAAAGAGCCGTTAAAAACAAACGTATCCACACTTATAGGTAAAAAGGCCGTTGTTACAAAAGAAATAAACAATAGCAAAGCTGAGGGAGAAATTATAGTAGACGGTCAGCTTTGGTCGGCTAAAGCTTCGGAGGATAAAACAATTGAGCCGTCGTCAAGCGTTATAATTGAGGAAATTCAAGGAGTAAAAGCGGTTGTAAAATCAATTAAAAATTAATTAAAACAGGAGGTAATTTATTTATGAACTCTTTATATATTCTGCTGACAATAGCCGGCATAATTCTTATCGTACTTGTCTCAAACGTAAAAATCGTACCTCAGGCGTACACATATATAGTTGAGCGTCTCGGCGGATATCATACTACGTGGCAGACGGGACTTCATTTCTCAATCCCCGTAATAGATAAAGTCTCAAAAAAAATAAATATGAAAGAACTTGTGGCTGATTTTCCTCCTCAGCCTGTTATAACGAAAGATAACGTTACGATGCAGATTGACACTGTAATATATCTTCAAGTAACAGACCCGAAACTCTATTCCTACGGTGTAGATAACCCGATGAAAGCGATAGAGAATTTAACGGCTACAACTTTGAGAAACATAATAGGAGATTTAGAGCTTGACCAGACTCTTACGTCAAGAGACATAATAAACTCAAAAATGCGCTCAATACTTGACACGGCTACAGACCCATGGGGAATAAAAATAAACCGTGTTGAGTTAAAAAATATAATGCCCCCTAAAGAAATACAAGACTCAATGGAAAAACAGATGAAAGCAGAACGTGAGAGAAGAGAGAAAATCCTTCAGGCGGAAGGTGAGAAACGAAGCGCAGTGCTTGTCGCCGAGGGTGAGAAAGAGTCAGCCATATTAAGGGCTGAGGCGGAGAAATCGGCAGCCATTCTTCGAGCGGAAGCGGATAAAGAATCACAGATTAAACGGGCAGAGGGTGAGGCGGAAGCTATTCTCGCCGTACAAAAAGCTACAGCCGAGGGACTTAAAATGTTAAGCGGCGTCGATGTCACATCTCAGGTTATAAAGCTTAAAAGCCTTGAGGCCTTAGAAAAAGCGGCGGACGGAAAAGCGACAAAACTTATAATTCCATCTGACGTACAAAATCTTGTTGGGCTTGTTTCCTCAATAAAAGAAGCGGCGGATAAATAACCTCGCTCTCTTTTACGATTTTTTCCCGCCGATAAACTTTTATTTATATAAAGAGTTTATCGGCGGCTTTTTTTATTAAGAAAACAATTCTTCCCATAATTCCACCACTTTAAATTTAACTTTAAATGAATTATCGCTTTGAGAATTGGCGACAATTCCATACTCCTCCTCAGTCAAAATATTTTCAAGCTCATTTTTTGAGCTTTGAGAAACCGAACTATGAGAGACGTCTACAAAGCAAAGAGGAGGGAACATAACGCACCACCAGTTTTTTCCATTAGCCTCCCCTATTTCTATCTTTAAAGCGTCATATTCGCCCGCGGGAAAAGATACATCGCCGTACTTTTTAGTAGGAAAAGAGGATTTTCCGATAAAGGCTTTTACATCATAATTAAAACCCTCTTTTTGTATAACCTCTTTCGCCGTGGAAATCACGCCGTCTATATTCTCCTCAAAAAACAGTTTCGTTTCCTCAACGTTCTCACACTTTTTAAGCTCGTCATGATATTTGTTTAAAACCTCGTCACGTACTTTAAGTTTAAGCCTCTGGTCATAGTCCTCGTCGCTGTTCGCCAAAACATGAAACCTAAGCACCTCTTTGGCTATGCCCTTTTGAATTCCCTCTGAATATGTGACCGAATATGTAACAACCGATGTAAATAAAAAACCAAGTAGAAGAGAAGCGAAAATAATTTTCTTATCCGCTAAAAACCAACTTAAAATTTTCTTCTTAATTTTAACCATCAAATTAATAAATTTAATAAACATAAAAAATACTCCTTTCTGTTTTTATTGATTACAAAAAGGAGTATAGACGCTAAATTAAATTTTTAAACATAAATTCAAATATAAAAATATTTTTTTATTTTTATTAACTATAGTTATCCATAATACTACTCGGCGAGTTTCTTGCCAAGCGATACTAATTCCTCTTTTGCCGAGTCGTCAGGAGCCTCGTTGCAAATAGAGGACCCCACAAAAACACCGCACTTATCCTTTACTCTTTCCTCCCAATCTCTCATCCATTCTCCGTCGCCCCAGCCGTAAGAGCCAAAAAGAGCGACTTTTTTTTCTGATAAACTGTCCTCGACAGACTCAAACATAGGTTCAAAACTCGAATCCTCCAGAGCCTCGCTTCCCATAGCGGGACAACCGAAAGCCACAGCGTCAAAACCGTCTACGCTTGAAAAATCGTCGGATGTGGATGTAACAACTTCCGCCCCCGATTCTTTAGCTCCGCTCGCCAAAGCCTCCGCCATAGTCTCCGTATTGCCTGTTCCGCTCCAATAAACAACAGCGATTTTCATAACTAAAACATCTCCTTTAAATAAATAATACAAAACATTTTTTTATAATCATAAACTTAATTAATACTTCCCCACCCTGCCTCTTTACATACCTTTTCTCGCCATACTTTGCCTGTTTTCTCATTTTCTCAATACGCTCCAAGTAGTCTCACAAAAATCAATTACTATGTGGCAAAAAGCCTTGACAATAATCCTCACTTATAGTAGTTCAAAATGCTACTCCTTTGTATTCAGCGAAAGCCCGTATCCACGCCAACACAGCAGTAAGAATCTCCACTTAAAAATCAACAGGCTTCTTCAATAGGTTAAACTTTAAGACGTCGCGTAAGACAAATTTTTATTTATCCATTTATAATATTAAATAAGTTCTTCTCCTCGCTAAACTTTTTACGGCATAAGTCAGTACACTTCTCATATTCCCGAAATACTCGTTTAGCATTTTCCTCGTTACTGTAAACCTTCCAAAAACCACAATATTTAAAATTGCTTCCATTATTTCTTATAAACCCTATAACATCGTAAATAGGATAGCTTAAAAATAAACCTATCTCATG
>CANOGI010000001.1 GCA_947565475.1 uncultured Eubacteriaceae bacterium | reverse complement strand
ATGAAAGAGAGCAAACATTAAACCAATTATTGGTTGAAATGGACGGTTTCGGCGTGAACGAGGGCGTGATAGTTCTCGCTGCTACAAATCGCCCTGATATTTTGGATCCCGCTCTTTTAAGACCAGGACGCTTCGACAGACGTGTCGTTGTCGGCACTCCTGACGTAAAGGGACGTGAGGAAATATTAAAAGTACACGCTAAAGGCAAAAAAATAAGCAAAGAAGTTGATATGAAAGTTATAGCTCAGACAACTCCTGGCTTTACGGGAGCTGACCTTGAAAATCTTTTAAATGAAGCGGCTCTTCTGGCGGCGAGATTTGATAAAAAAGAGCTTGATATGGCTGACCTCAGAAAAGCTTTTGTAAAAGTTGGAATAGGTACGGAAAAGAAAAGCCGTGTCATAAGCGAGAAAGAAAAGAAAATCACAGCTTACCACGAGGCGGGTCACGCTATCTTGTTTGAGGTTTTGTCAGAGCTTGACCCTGTTCATATAATTTCCATTATTCCAACAGGTATGGCAGGCGGATATACTATGCCCCTGCCCTCCGACGATAAAGCTTATCGCTCAAAACTTCAGATGACTCAAGAAATTATTTCTCTTTTCGGAGGAAGAGCGGCGGAAGAAATTATAATAAAAGATATCACCACAGGAGCGTCAAACGACATTCAAAGAGCTTCAGACCTCGCCAGAAAAATGGTAATGCGTTACGGTATGAGTGAGAAATTAGGGCCCATACAGTTTGGAGACGAGAATAATGAGGTTTTCCTTGGAAAAGACATTGGACACGCGAGAAATTACGGCGAGGGAATAGCCTCAATAATCGATGATGAAATTGACACAATAATAAAAACAGCCTATGACGAAGCCATTAAAATCTTAAACGAAAATATCGACGTTCTTCATAAAACGGCAGCTCTCCTTATTGAGAAAGAAAAAATCACAGGAGCGGAATTCAGAAAAATTTTGGACCCTGACAGTGTTGTGGAAGAACCCGAGAATTTACTATTTGATACATCTTCCAAAACTGAAGAAAACACAGATGAGAAAACAAAAAACATTGATATTGAGATATAATCCTCTCTTCACAAAAGGATTTGACTACTTTTTACGCTTCATATAAATAAAAAACACCCGCGAACATATTTTATAAAAATTTTGTTCGCGGGTGTTTTTTATCTTAATGTTATATATAATCAAACCGCTTGAAAAATAAACAAGTTCGGTGTTTTAAAGCGAGCAAGCTTAAAAAGTGCGAAAAAATATTTTACGGGCACGCAAGTGCTGTTAGTCGGTAAGCTAATTATACAGCAATTTGCGGGCCGTGCAAGTAAAATAACCTTTTCGCTTCCTTTAAAATTTGTTCACTTTAAAATCCTTTTTACCACATTAACGTCAGTCGGCATAGGCATTAAACTATACTCTTATTCCACTGCCTCGCGAAAATAATTTTAATATCTCCACATTCTATTTATTTTCAAATAGTTTGACTATAGCATAAGTAAATAAGTTATCCACATTTTTTTGTTGATAACATATACCTTTTCCACAGTCATTTTTCCGTATAATTAACTATATATCCGCAAACTCTGTTATAAGACCCACAATATATTGTGTTTTTTCCAATAAAATTACTTATAAACAGGGTTTCTCACAAAAAAAATCAATATTCATAAATTATTCACTGTGGAAAAGTTGATAACTTTGTTGATAAGCCTTTAGAGCTTGTTTTAATTATATTCCTCTTGTTGATAACTTTATTCATTACTTTTGAATATTTTCATCTTTTCCACAAGCATTTTTTATTTTTAAATTGTTGAATATAATTCTCGACTGTGTTAAAATATAACTACAGCGTACCTGAAAACTAAAATATACATAATACTAATCTCTTATCAAAACTACTCGAATTTTTGTATAGCAAAAATTCTTGTAACCGACGGTGAAAGTATTCGCCTTGTTTTTATACCGTCCTAATATATTATATCCACTTTTTAAATATATCATCTAAATAACTTAGATGATAACAATTAGCAAAGATATTGTTACTTAACAGCTCTTATAAGATTAGTATGAGAAATAATAAAAAATAAACGCCAGTCAAATCTCGTTTATTTTTATAATTTTTTGTATATTTTAGTTTTGAGAAAATAAAAATAATCTTAAAAAAATAAAGTTTTATATACTTTTAACAGTTAGGGAGAGTTTTCAGATACGCTCCAACCAATTTTTTATAAAAGGAGTTTATATTTATGTCACAAGAAAAAATGGTTACCGCGATAACATCTATGGAAGACGATTTCGCTAAATGGTATACAGATATAGTAAAAAAAGCCGATTTAATTGATTATTCCTGCGTAAGGGGCTGTATGGTTATCCGCCCTTACGGATACGCTATATGGGAACTTATTCAGAAGCAACTTGACGAGAGATTTAAAGCTTCAGGACACGAAAACGTTTATATGCCTATGTTTATCCCCGAAAGTCTTCTTCAAAAAGAAAAAGACCATGTTGAGGGTTTCGCTCCTGAGGTAGCTTGGGTTACTCACGGGGGTGAGGAAAAACTAACCGACAGGCTCTGCGTAAGACCGACTTCAGAAACTCTTTTCTGCGAGCACTATTCCAATATAGTTCAGTCATACCGTGACCTCCCTAAACTTTATAACCAGTGGTGTTCTGTTGTACGCTGGGAAAAAACCACAAGACCTTTTTTAAGAAGCCTTGAGTTTTTGTGGCAGGAAGGGCATACCGCTCACGCCACAGAGGAAGAAGCAAAAGAGGAGACAATCGCCCAGCTTAACGAATACGCCGACTTCTGTGAGAAAGTTCTCGCGATTCCTGTAATAAAAGGCCAAAAAACAGATAAAGAAAAATTTGCCGGAGCTAAATCCACATACACAATCGAGAGCCTTATGCACGACGGAAAAGCTCTTCAGTCAGGAACGTCCCATAACTTTGGAGACGGATTCGCCAAAGCTTTCGATATTAAATATACTGATAAAAACAATAAGCTTCAATACGTTCATCAAACGTCATGGGGCGTATCGACTCGTCTTATCGGAGGTCTTATTATGGTTCACAGCGATAATAACGGGCTTGTGCTCCCTCCTAAAGTCGCTCCTACCCAAGTAATAATAGTACCGGTAATGCAGAAAAAAGAAGGTGTCTTGGAAAAAGCTGAGGAAGTTTTAAAGACCCTCTCAAAAGTATGCAGGGTTCGCCTTGACGATTCTGATAAATCACCAGGCTGGAAATTCAGCGAGTATGAGATGAAAGGTGTTCCTGTGAGAATAGAGCTCGGGCCTCGTGATATAGAAAACGGTCAGGCTGTTTTGGCGAGACGCGACACAGGCGAAAAAACAACCGTTAAGCTATCTGAAATTGAAAAAGAAGTTATCTCCCTTCTTGAAAACATTCAGTCAAGTCTTTTGGAAAAAGCTAAAGCCCACAGAGAGGCAAAAACGTCCGAAGCCAAAAATATGGAAGAGTTTAAAAAAGTTCTTGAGACAAATCAAGGCTTTATAAAAGCTATGTGGTGCGGAAACGAGGAATGTGAAAATAAAATAAAGGAAGAAACAGGAGCGACCTCAAGATGTATACCGTTTGAGCAGGAACATATAGGAGATACGTGCGTATGCTGTCAAAAACCCGCTGAGAAAATGGTTATATGGGGAAAAGCGTATTAAACTTCTGAAAACTTAAAAACGCTTAAAGCATCATTAAGAATATTTAAGGTGATTTTATGAGAAAATATTTTATAAAATTTTTATCTTTTATCATTTTATCCGCTTTAATTTTCTCATCGACAGAAACGTTTAAAACTTTCGCCGTTTCTTACTCGGTGACAAGCAATAAAATTATCGTGGAACTTGACGACAATATTTTAAACTTATCAAAAGACCCTGTAATTAAAGACGGAGTTACTCTTGTGCCTTTAAGAGAAATAGCTGACGCGATGAATATCGCCTTAGATTGGAATCCAAAAACAAAAACAATAGTTTGCTCAAAAGACGATATATACCTCACTTTTGTAATAAACAGCAATATAATGCGGTTTTCTGAGGACGCCGACGTGTTTTTAGACGTTCCACCCGTTCTTATAGACGGTACGACATATATCCCTTTAAGAGCGCTGTCAAAAGCCTTAAATTCAGAAGTGTTTTGGGATAGTGAGCTTCAGACAGTGTTCATATACTCTCCTGTAAATTCCGAGGACGCCGTCTTATCGTCAAAACTCACAAAACTCTCACTGTATATCTACGCTTTAAACGACGGAATATGTCTTGATAAAGGCTCATATATGACCCTGGCTAAAATTTTAAAACCCGAATACGAGTCCTACGCCAAAGAGTTTGAGTATTTTTCTGACATTTTCAACGGCAAAGACTCGCCTTTTGGAAAAATAAATATAGATTACAGCAATATAAACTCATGCGAGATGAAAAAAGCGAAAAAAATATTAAATCTCTCTGAAGATTCCGTAGATGTTTTAATAGACGAGATTAAAAACTTCGCCGATAAAGTGGGCTGTAGTATTCCCGATTACGCCGATTATATGTCGGACATAGACCTTTACGAAAAATATATTGAGAACTATACAGTTCGCTCTATAGATGACGGCGCCGATAAGCCCTATATTTTTAAAGAAAAATACGCTTTTGCTGAAAAACCTTATAACAAACACATAAAGAGAATTGAGAAATTCAAAAATGAGTATCTCTCCGACGACCCGGATAAATTAATCCCCGGCAAAGATGATATTCTCGACGCTGAAGAGGAGGTAAAAGAAATACTTGAGGATGTGAAAACAATTTACATTAACCTCGGAATAAGTGGAAAAACCACTAAGAAATCGAGCAAAACAGATATAAAACCTCTTATAAAGGCGGATCTCGACCTCACAGTATATTTAAAAAATTTTATAAAAAAAGCGTCCGACCTTGACGCCGATGAGAACGGAAAAACCTTAAAGCAAAAGTATTCTGATTATCAGGCAAAGTACAACTCTCTTTATATAAAAACTCTCGACACATACTCAAAACTGTTTAAACTCAATTCTGACAACCCTGAATTTTCAGCCGCTTTCGATACAATAACGAAAATGACGGACGCTCAAATAGCTAACTGCGTAAAAAATATAACTCAGCTTCACGATGAGTGGAAATTTCTCGCGGCAAAGTTACAACTGAAAGTTATATAATAATTTTAAATATTAAACCTATATGTATCTGAAAACTATGTATATAGCTAACAATAAAATAATAGACAAATAAACTTTAATAAATCCAAATAATGTCAAATGTTATTTTATATTAAAAATTTCGCGAATTTCTATATTGTTAAAAAGGCTGAATATCCAAAGAATAAAATGATACGCTTCAAATTCATTTTGCTTTTTTATAATTTCTCGCGCGTATTTCAGTTTTCAGATACGTTCTAATAATGTAATCTTATAATCAGAAAGAGAGAATTTAAAATGAAAAAAAGGCTCGCTTCTTTATTTTTAACAGCGGTAACCGCGTTATCTTTTACCGCTCCCGTTTATACTTTCGGGGACTTTGATCCTAATACTATAATAATGGTAAACGGAAATATCGTTAAACTTGATAAACCTGTATTTTTTGACGACACCGGTCTTGAGACTTATTTGCCCGCTCGGACTTTTTTTGAGAATATAGGCTATAAAATAATTTACGACAGCTCAAAAAAAACAATACACGGCTCAAATGGTAAAATAAATTTTTCCATTACAATAGGCTCCGACTCTTTTACGGTAAACAATCAAATTTACGAAGAATCCGTGTCTCCCTCGAAAGTAATAAACTCCACGGCTTACATATCCGACTTTACAGTGTCAAAAATTATTAACTCCTCCGTCGTTCACTACATTAAAGATGTTGAAAATCTTATCGAGTTCATAAATCATAACACATCAGATGACATATATGATTTTAACACAAATCGTTATATTTCTGATAATACGATGTCAAACATTACTTTTATGTTAATAGCCAATCTAAAAGATTTTGACGATAACTCCATTGAAGAGGCGAAAGAAATTATATTTAATTTTTATACCTCAAAGGACTATGTTTATTTGACTGAAAATTCTAAAAACGGAGACCCTCAAATAATTGAGAAAAAGCAGAATATAAAAAAAGAATACGCCGAAAAAATAACAGATTTGTTTAAAAGAAACGACAGACTTATTTACTCTGAGACAAGCGCTGAAAACAGTATATGCTTTATAACAAGCTTTCTTTCATTTATTGAAAATGAAACTGTTATTGAGTTAATTCCGCTTGTTTCTCAACTTTCCGGCTCTTTAAATACAGAAACATATCAAGAGGCTAAAGAAATTTATCTCGATATATTATCATTTTTGGCGGACGGTTATATAACCTCCTATGACAGCGAAGATATTGGGAAAACTAAGGAAATAGAAATAAAACTCAATAAAATTATTGAAAAAATTAAAACCTTTATGTCCGAACACAATATGACTAAATTTGACTATTCGGAATATACCAAAACATTAAAAGAACTTCTCAAAGACCACTCGGAAAACCCTGAGACTATGGCTGTACCATATGAAATTTCCTTAAAATTTATAAACAGTATGTTTAACTGTTTTTCGTCTCAAAATGAAATTGACGAAATTACAAATGAAATGAAAATTTATATAGAGGATCTAAAGAGAACATCCGCCGCTAAAGAAAAACAGCAAGACCTTGACATAATCGGTTTTATATCGGCGGAGAGAGAACTTTCAAATATTTATATGCGAATTAAAAAAGGTCTGCCCGAATCCTCAGAACATACCCAATTTATGAGTGAGATATTAGAATATGTAAAAGGTCTTTTATCAAACAGTCAGCGTCTGAACACACAGGAAAAAATTGACACAGCGGAAAAGAAGTTAAAAAAATATATTGAAGAACTTAAAGTTTTAGCGGAAAAAAATAAAATTAAAATAGAAGATTAACATTAATCCGCTTTTATCTAAACAAAAACTATTTATATTTTTGTTTCACGAAATTCTTTCAACAGATTATTATAACATTTATATTTACTATCAGCTTATACTTACTCCATACAAGTCAATACTACTCGAATTTTTGTATAACAAAAATTCTCGTAACCGACGGCAAAAATATTCGCCTTTGTATTCAAAGTGAGCTTGCACTCTTCCTGAATACAAGAAGAAGTACCCCCGCCTAAAAAGCGGGGGACTTCCTCTGTCGGTTAAAATAAATAACTTATCATACAAGGAGAATTAAAAATGAAAAGAAAATTAAAAATAATAACGTCGATATTATTAAGCGCTGTTTTGCAGTATTGCTCAGTATCTCCGATACTTGCCATAACAGAAAATAAAACATTCACCATAACGCTTGATAATAAAGAAATCAACCTTGAACAGCCCTTTACGATAGAAGACGGAATCCCCTTTATACCTTTCAGAAATTTTATGGAAGAAATAAGAGCGTCAATCTTATGGGATGAAAGCACAAAAACAATAATATGTACAAAGGATGATAAAACCATAAGCGTGACAATCGGGGCTTCTGAAATCGACGTAAACGGCAAAAAGATTCATATTGAGTTTCCCGCGAAAATAACAGATGGAAAAGCTCTTGTTCCCCTCCAAGTCATAAACGAGGCGTTAGGTGCGGTCATAAATTACGATGCCAATACTAAAACAATAATAATTAACACCGTGAATCCTATCGCCACAGAAACATGTAATATAACAGACGGCGATACCGTCCTCATAACGGCAAAAATATATACAAACTCAGAGTTATTAAAAGAAAAATTAAGTGAAAAAGCGTATTCACTTTTCGAGGAGAAAAGAAACTCTCAGGCTGAGAAATTTTTAAATAAAAAAGCAGATGATATGGATATGTCCCTTGACAATTTAAAAAAAGAGGCAAAAGACATATTCATCGAAAATACAGAAAACTTCCACCCCTATGAGTTTACGCTCACTTATGACGCCGACGAATTTGATAACTATCTCTCAATAATAAGCACTGAAACGTCATATACGGGAGGAGCTCATCCCTCTACGCTTAAATCAGCCAAAACATATAACATAGAGACAGGCGCCGTAACTTTAGACGAGGTAGCTAAAGAACTTTGCGGAAAAGATTCCGAGGCGATTTTAAAAGATGTAAAAGAACTTTTCAAAAAAGAGATAAAGGAAAATCCTGATAATTTTTACGATGACTCGGAAAAACTCGTTGAGGATTTATCGCCTGATAATTTCTACGTTTCCAAAGACGGGCTTGTGTTTTTCTTTAATCAATATGAGATAGCGCCCTATTCTTCCGGAATAATAGAGGTAAAAATACCATTTGAAAAACAAAAATAATCAATTATGCGGAAAGCTGTTCTTTTAGCTTCCCGTTCGCGCGCTTTACGTGCTCTTAAAATTTGATTACAATTTTCCTCTCGGCACTTCAGTACATAAAAAAATTGTTTGAAAAATCTCAAACAGTTTTAAAATAAAATTAAGGAGGTTTTAACAATGAAAAAATTTTTATCGATTTTGGGAGTTTCTCTTTTATCCCTCGCTTTGCTTTCAGGCTGTGGGGACTCAGATGAGACTACTGAACAAACAACCACGGAGTCTTCTTTTGAATCTTCCGTAAAAGACTCCGAAAGCGCTAATTCTTATAACGCTTCCAAACTTTCGGGTTTAGATTCTTCCTCAGTTTCAAATCCCGCTTCCAAACTTTCGGGTTTAGATTCTTCCTCAGTTTCAAATCCCACTTCAAACTCAAATTCTTCTACTAATAGCTCCGCTCTGAAAAAAGATTTGGATGGTTTATTAGAAGATATTGAAAATCTTGATATTGACGCTCTCTTAACCGACACTATAAAAAACTTTGACTACGAAAATTTCGACTATCAAAAATGGGAACGAGCATATCTTGACTTTTTCGCGCCGTGTATAGCCGTGTCAGATAACGCCGATGTTATAAAAGAAGCCTCTATGCCAGAGGTCATAAGTCTTTACAAAGAAATTTTATCCGATTTCGGCAAAATCTTGGCAAACACGGATAAATTGAATGAATACGCTGTTAAACTTAACGCCGTGGCGAAAGCTAATAATATAACAGTAAAACCTATATCATCTTTAAATGATTTAATGGATTCCGTTGATGATATGGAAAATACCTCAGATATGGCGGAAGACTCTGAGTTAATGCAGGCGTATTACGATTTTTACGCTCCTTTTATAGCGATAATAAATAACATAACATCTTTGGACAAATCTTCTCAAACAGAATTTAAAACAATTTGTCAAGAATTTACCGTTGATATAACAAATAATATGACAAATCCGTCTAAGTTAGGGGAATATGCCGTTAAACTTAATTCTTTCGCTAAAAAGAATCATATCACGGTAAAACCAATAACCTCTGAAAAAGAACTTCTTGACGCCGTACAGAATATGAGCCAGACTCTCTCAAACTTAAATAGTTTATAAATTCCCATAAAAAAAAGCTCATGTAAATAATTAAAAAACGTATTTACAAATAATATTTTATATGTTATAATGAAATGTATAGTTTATAATTATTTGTGTTTCACTTTTTTATATACATATTATTATAAACTAAAGTATAAAAAATTATTCCAAATTAAATTAAAATTTTTATTTACAAATTAAATTTTGTGTGGTATAATTTTTTTATAATAAAATTTACAGTTTATTAACATTTTAATTTTTTATTGAAGGAGATTATTACAATGAAAAAGTTTTTATCAATTTTAGGTGTTTCTATTTTATCACTTTCTTTATTTACAGGCTGTGGCGGAGCTACTGAGGAAGACGTACAGGCTGCGGCTCAGAAATTTATGACTTCCGCTACAACTATAGCTCAGGAAGCTACAAAATTAGACGCTGACGCTCAGGCTAAACTTCAGGAAGATATGAAAGCTCTTCAGACTGAGGCTACTGAACTTATGTCTATCGCTTCAGCAGGAGATGACGCTGATTTAGACGAGGCTCTCGCTAAAATCGAGGAACTTGACACTAAATTAAAAGACATCGCTAAGAAAAACAATATCGAAATTAAATAATTTTCTTAATAAATAATTATTAAGAATCGTAAATTACATAAAAAGGTGATAATATAAAGCTTTTAAATTTTGTTTATAAATTTATTTTTTAATTTATAAATAAAAGGCTTGTATTATCACTTTTTTAGTGGATAAAATAAAAATATAATATTGTTTAATACTTTTTTCCATAATCCCAAGCTTAAAATTTAAACAAATAAATTTTTGGCATAAAATATACGTCGTTAGCTTATATATATAAGGAGCTTGTTCAAAAATGAGAAAAATTTCGCGTGCCTTAATTACAGTCCCCCTTTCAATTACTCTGTTGGCAGGTTGCCAGTCTAATAATATGTTAGATAATGAAAAAACCGCCGCTACACTTGTATCCGTCATTGACTCAATCAGTTCTCAGGCGGACAGCCTTTCCTTAGACTCAAAAGAAGAATATGTTTCTCTCGTCAAAGAAATAAAAGAATATGTAAAAAATATAAATTCCAATCCCAAAGAGTTTGACTCTCAGGAAAAAATAAATAAAATTACTGAACAATATGATATTTATATTGAGAAAATTGAGAATATAGCTGAGGAAAACAGCATTACTCTCAACTATGACGTGGGCTTAAACGATACGCCATAAATGCCATTCTTTTCTAAACTATGTAATTACGGAAATTCCAAATAAAAAAGGAGATTTGATAAATGTCATCTATAAAAAAATTATTTAAGCGTGGCTTTATAACATTGATTTGCTTGACTTTCCTCTCACCTTTCTCCATAACAGCATCGCCCGATATAAAAATTAAATTAAACAACAAATTTTTACACTTCGACCAAAAACCTATAATCGAAAAAGGTACAACCCTCGTACCTTTTCGGGCTATACTAGAAGAGCTCGGCGCCTCTGTTGAGTGGAATGAAAAAAACAGAACTATAATATGTCGCAAAAAAAACATAACTGTTATTATGAAAATCGGTTCAAAAGAAATGTCGGTAAATTCAAAAAAAGTAATTCTTGATGTAGAACCAAAAATAATAAATAATCGTACATTAATACCTTTAAGAGCGGTTTCACAGGCGTTTAACGCCGAGGTTAAATGGAATCCTGACACATACACAGCGGAAATAAATACAAACGAAACAAGTCAAAAAGATATAATCCGCTCAACAGGAAAAAAGGCTTACACTGCTAGCGAATTAAAATCAATAATAAACCAGATAACTGAAAATCGTTCATCTCTGAATAAATCTTCCGCTGAAGAATTTATAACTTTATTAAACCAAATTAACGCCTTTGAGAGAACAGTAAAAAATTATGGAAACTTAACAGATACCGATAAACTCGCCGAAATACAAAATCAATATAAAATATATATTGAAAAATTAAAAAATTTTGCCTCTAAAAACGGAATAGAATTAAAAAATTAATAGCTAATACTAATCACCTCAGTCAAAACTACGAGAATTTTTGTATAACAAAAATTCTCGTAACCAACAACGAAATCATTCGCCCTTATATTAATTTGGAGCTTGCACTCCTACTTAATACAAGAGGAAGTCCCCAGCTTTTTAAGCGGGGGACTTCCTCTTGTCGGTTAAGCAGGTCATTTATATAAAATTTATAAAATCAATTATTCTCCCGCTACATTTTCCTTATCAATAAGTTTAAGGTCAATTTTTCTGTAAGTATTCATACCCGTACCGGCGGGAATAAGTTTACCGATAATAACATTTTCTTTAAGACCGATAAGAGGGTCAACCTTGCCTTTAATGGCCGCTTCCGTAAGAACTCTCGTTGTTTCCTGGAAAGAAGCCGCCGAAAGGAACGATTCCGTAGCCAAAGCGGCTTTTGTGATACCCAACAGTACCCTTGAACCATTAGCGGGTTCAAGCCCCTCTTTAAGCATTTCTTTGTTCACGGCCTCAAACTCAAGCCAGTCTATAAGACTTCCCGGCAAGAAATTTGTATCACCGTTTTCCTCAACTTTAATGCGTTTAAGCATCTGCCTTACAATAACCTCAACATGCTTATCGTTAATGTCAACACCTTGAAGCCTGTATACACGCTGAACTTCTTGAATCATATAGTCTTGAACCCCTCTGATACCTTTAATTCTTAAAATATCATGAGGGTTTACACTTCCTTCCGTAAGCTCGTCGCCTGCCTCTATAACATCTCCGTTAAGCACTTTAATACGGGAACCGTAAGGTATGAGATACTCTTTAACCTCGCCGTTCTCACTAATAACGGTAACTTCTCTCTTCTTTTTGGTGTCTGTGACGGTGACTTTACCGCCTGTCTCAGAGATAATAGAAAGACCCTTTGGCTTTCTCGCCTCAAAAAGCTCCTCTACACGTGGAAGACCTTGCGTAAGGTCGTTTCCAGAAACACCGCCCGTATGGAAAGTACGCATAGTAAGCTGTGTTCCAGGCTCACCGATAGACTGAGCGGCGATAATACCTACCGACTCCCCTATTCTTACAATTCTTCCTGAAGCCATATTAGCGCCATAACACTTAGAGCATACGCCTTTTCTCGCGCGGCATGAGAGGATTGTTCTGATATGAACTGTCTTAATTCCAGATGCCTCAATAGCGTCAGCTTGGTCAGGGGAAATCATGCTGTCCGCTTTCGCCAGAAGTTTTCCTGTTTCAGGGTGATAAATATCCTCCACGGCATATCTTCCTCTGATACGGTCTGATAAAGGCTCTATAACCTCTTGCCCGTCCATAAAAGCGCTTACTCTCATTCCTGGAACCTCATCCTCGCCCTCGGCGCAGTCCCATTCGTGAATAATAATTTCCTGAGAAACGTCTACAAGACGACGGGTAAGATAACCGGAGTCCGCCGTACGAAGAGCTGTATCAGAGAGACCCTTTCTCGCCCCATGAGCGGAAATAAAGTATTCCTGAACTGAGAGACCCTCTCTGAAGTTCGCCTTAATAGGAAGCTCGATTGTCTCTCCTGACGGAGACGCCATAAGCCCACGCATTCCGGCAAGCTGTTTAATCTGTCTGTTGGAACCACGGGCGCCAGAATGCGCCATCATATAAATGTCGTTATATTTACCAAGCCCCGCTAACAGAGCGTTTGTTATTTTATCGTCAGCCACTTCCCACGCTTTAATAACTTTAGCGTGTCTTTCCTCGTCTGTCATAAGCCCTCGCCTGTACATCTTAGTTATCTTGTCAACAACTTTGTCCGCCTCAGCGAGATACTCGACCTTTTCTTTTGGAATTTCCATATCGGAAACGGAAACTGTCAAAGCTCCCCTTGTAGAGAACTTAAAGCCAAGTCCTTTTATATTGTCAAGAACAACAGCTGTTTCCGTGGCTGTATGCTTGTTAATACATCTATTAATAATTTTCCCCAGACCTTTTTTGTCCGTAAGAAAATCTATTTCATACTTAAATCGGTTTTCAGGAATACTTCTGTCCACAAAACCAATATCCTGAGGAATAATCTCATTTATAATAATCCTGCCCACTGTTGTATCAACAATCTGAGACTGTAAAACACCGTCAATCTCAAGAGTCCTTCTCACCTTAATTTTGGCGTGAAGACTGATGACATGATTGTCATAAGCAAGCAGAGCCTCGTTTTCATCTTTAAAAACTTTTCCCTCTCCAGGTTCCCCGTCTTTCTCAAGAGTAAGATAATAAATTCCCAATACCATATCCTGAGACGGAACAGTAACAGGCTCCCCGTCAGAAGGTTTCAAAAGATTGTTTGGCGCTAAAAGCAAAAATCTGCATTCCGCCTGTGCCTCAACAGATAGAGGAACGTGAACGGCCATTTGGTCGCCGTCAAAATCGGCGTTATAAGCGGTACAAACAAGTGGATGAAGCTTTAAGGCCCTTCCCTCAACCAATACAGGCTCAAAAGCCTGAATACCAAGCCTGTGAAGAGTCGGAGCTCGGTTCAACATAACGGGATGTTCTTTTATAACATCTTCTAAAACGTCCCATACTTCTGTCTGAAGTCTCTCAACCATACGTTTCGCCGACTTAATGTTGTGAGCCTGCCCGTCCTCAACAAGCTTTTTCATAACAAAAGGTTTAAAAAGCTCAATAGCCATCTCCTTAGGAAGACCGCATTGATAAATTTTAAGATTAGGTCCGACAACAATAACGGAACGTCCTGAATAATCAACTCGTTTTCCCAAGAGGTTTTGACGGAAACGCCCCTGTTTACCTTTTAAAAGGTCAGAAAGAGATTTAAGGCTTCTGTTTCCGGGGCCTGTGACAGGTCTGCCTCTCCTACCGTTGTCAATAAGAGCGTCAACAGCCTCTTGAAGCATTCTTTTCTCATTTCTCACAATTATGTCAGGAGCGTGTAAGTCAAGAAGTCTTTGAAGCCTATTATTTCTGTTAATGACTCTCCTGTAAAGGTCGTTAAGGTCAGAAGTGGCGAATCTTCCGCCGTCTAACTGAACCATAGGACGCAAATCAGGAGGTATAACAGGTATCACATCAAGAATCATCCATTCAGGCTTATTTCCTGAAACCCTGAAAGACTCAATGACCTCAAGCTTTTTTATAATACGCACTCTTTTTTGTCCCGTACTGTTTTTAAGTTCTTTTTTAAGCTCAACGGATTCTTTCTCAAGATTTATGTCACGGAGAAGAATCTTAATAGCCTCCGCTCCCATTCCAACTTTAAAAGTATCGCCGTATTTATCTCTGGCGTCCCTGTATTCCTTTTCGGTAAGCAAATCTTTGTATACAAGGGAGGTGTTGTTTCCCGGGTCAAGAATAACATATGACGCGAAATAAAGCACTTTTTCCAGAGCTCTCGGAGACATACCGAGTATAATACCCATACGGCTCGGAATACCTTTAAAATACCATATATGAGAAACAGGGGCGGCAAGTTTTATGTGCCCCATTCTTTCTCGTCTTACCTTGCTTTTTGTAACCTCAACGCCGCAACGGTCACATATAATGCCCTTATATCTTATTCTCTTAAATTTTCCACAGTGACATTCCCAGTCTTTGCTTGGTCCGAAAATTCTCTCACAGAAAAGACCGTCCCTCTCCGGCTTTAAAGTTCTGTAATTAATAGTTTCGGGTTTTTTAACTTCACCGTATGACCAATCAAGAATTTTCTCAGGAGACGCCAAACCAATTTTAATATAATCAAAAGTTATAGCCTGTTCGCCGTTTTGTGCATGCATAACAAAATTTCTCCTTCCTATTCTTCGTCATCTTTAATTATCTCATCAATACCGTTTTCATCCTCAAAATCATCTAAATCGTTGAAAAGCTCATCGTCTATCTCTATATCGTTCTCATCCTCATCAATAAGAATATCATCATCGTCTATCTCTATATCGTCCTCATCTATCTCAAGTTCGTCTAAAAGCTCAGGATTGTTAAGAACCGTATCAACAATGTCGGTTTCTTCCTCTTCCTTTTCTAAATAGTCATCTTTCTCAACGCCCTCAATATTCACATCAATAACGCCTATATCGTCGTCGTCAAGGTCCTCCTTGATTTCAACCTCCGTATCGTCTTCTCTAAGCACTCGAACATCGAGCCCCAGCGCCTGAAGTTCTTTTAAAAGAACTTTAAAGGATTCCGGAACACCCGGCTCCGGAATATTCTCACCTTTCACGATAGCCTCATAGGTTTTCACACGTCCAACAATGTCGTCAGATTTAACGGTAAGAATTTCTTGAAGCGTATAAGAAGCGCCATAAGCCTCAAGAGCCCAAACCTCCATCTCTCCAAAACGCTGTCCGCCAAACTGGGCCTTACCGCCCAAAGGCTGCTGAGTAACTAAAGAATAAGGACCTGTGGAACGGGCATGAATTTTGTCGTCAACAAGATGATGAAGTTTCAAATAGTGCATAAATCCTACAGTCGTTGGGTTGTCAAACTCCTCTCCCGTACGTCCGTCCCTAAGTTTGATTTTACCCGTATTATTAATAGGAACGCCTTTCCATTCCTCACGGTGGGCCTTATTTTTATCAAGATACTCAAAAATTTCCGGGTCAAGGACACTTTCCCATTTCTCTGAAAAGTCCTCCCACTCTAAATTGGCGTAATCGTTAGCGAGCTCAAGAGTATCCATAATGTCTATTTCCTTAGCGCCGTCGAATACAGGTGTGGCGACTTTCCAGTCAAGTACTTTAGCGGCGAGACTTAAATGTATCTCAAGCACCTGTCCTATATTCATACGAGACGGCACGCCAAGAGGATTAAGCACGATGTCAAGAGGTCGTCCGTTAGGTAAAAACGGCATATCCTCAACAGGAAGCACACGGGAAACAACACCTTTGTTACCGTGACGTCCCGCCATTTTATCTCCTACAGAAATTTTTCTTTTCTGAGCTATATAAACGCGTACAAGCTGATTAACCCCAGGAGGGAGCTCGTCGTTATTTTCTCTCGTAAACTTCTTAATGTCCACAATAATTCCGCTCTCACCATGAGGAACACGCAGAGAAGTATCTCTGACCTCTCTCGCTTTCTCACCGAAAATCGCGCGCAAAAGACGCTCTTCCGCTGTAAGCTCTGTTTCTCCCTTAGGAGTTACTTTTCCGACTAAAATATCATTTGGCTGAACTTCAGCGCCAACTCTTATGATACCCTCTTCGTCAAGGTCTCTTAAAGCGTCCTCGCCGACGTTTGGAATATCCTTCGTGATTTCCTCTTGTCCGAGTTTAGTGTCTCTCGCCTCCGCCTCATATTCCTCAATATGAACGGAAGTGTAAACGTCGTCGGCCACAAGTTTCTCGCTGAGCAAAACAGCGTCCTCATAATTATAGCCTTCCCACGTCATAAACCCGATAAGAGGATTTTTACCGAGCGCAAGCTCACCGTCTCTTGTTGATGGACCGTCGGCAATAATCTGACCTTCCTTTACCTTGTCGCCTTTAAAAACAATCGGTCTCTGATTCATACAGTTAGATTGATTGCTTCTTTTAAACTTAGTCATCTTATAACGGTCTTTAGAACCATTCTGACATAAAACAACTATCTCTGAAGCGTCAACCTTCTCGACAACTCCTGAATGTTTAGCCACAATAACAACACCAGAGTCTTTGGCGGTTTTATGTTCCATACCTGTACCTACCACGGGAGCCTCCGTCGTCAAAAGAGGAACCGCCTGACGCTGCATATTGGAACCCATAAGGGCACGGGTAACGTCGTCGTTCTCAAGGAAAGGAATAAGAGCTGTGGCCACCGATACAAGCTGTTTAGGTGAAACGTCCATAAGGTCTATTTTATTGGCGTCCATCTCTACGTTTTCCTCACCAAGTCTCGCCGTAACCTTGGCGTTTATAAACTCGCCATTCTCATTAAGGGGTTCATTAGCTTGAGCTACGACATACGCTTCCTCCTCGTCGGCGGTAACGTAAATAAAATCGTCAGTAACTCTTGGAATATCCCCCGTCTTGTCAATAATGCGATAAGGAGCCTCAATAAAGCCATACTCATTTATTCTGGCGAAAGTAGCCAAAGAGTTAATAAGACCGATGTTAGGTCCCTCCGGCGTCTCTATGGGGCACATTCTTCCATAATGGGAAGAGTGAACGTCACGAACCTCAAAACCGGCCCTCTCTCTTGAGAGACCTCCGGGGCCCAAAGCTGACAGACGGCGTTTATGGGTCATCTCACTTAAAGGGTTGTTCTGGTCCATAAACTGTGAAAGCTGAGAACTTCCGAAAAACTCTTTAATAGCGGCTGTAACAGGTTTAATATTTATTAAAGCCTGAGGAGTGATAGCGTCCATATCCTGAATAGTCATTCTCTCACGTACAACTCTTTCCATTCTTGAGAGACCTATCCTGAACTGATTTTGCAAAAGCTCGCCAACGGCTCTAATACGTCTGTTTCCTAGATGGTCGATGTCATCTTTGTTTCCGATACCGTAGTCGAGATGCATAACATAGTTTATCGACGCCATAATATCCTCAAGGGTAATATGTTTTGGAATAAGCTTTGTAATATTATTTAAAATAGAGGCCTTAATTTCCTCTTTGCCGTCGCTTGATGAAATTATCTCCATAAGAGCCGGATAATAAACTTTTTCTTTAATTTTAAGCTCTTTCGCGGTAAGACCGTAAGGCTTTATATACTCGTCTATAGAAACTGTAAGATTTGACAAAACCTTGACGTTTCTCTCCTCGTTCACTTCCCCTACGACAACCCAAATATAAGGTACACCCGTATTTTGGATAGAATCCGCTATCTCCGCGGTAATTTTCGTATCTTTCTCGGCAATGACCTCTCCTGTCGACGGATCCACCACGTTTTCGGCAAGTTTATAGCCTCTGACACGGTTTCTAAAAGCGAGCTTTTTGTTAAATTTATATCGTCCCACTTTAGCTAAATCGTATCTTTTAGGGTCGTAAAACATATTATTAAGTAAGGTTTCAGAACTATCGACAGTAGGAGGTTCCCCTGGTCTTATTTTCTTATAAATCTCGATGAGTCCTTCTTCTTTTGTTTTTGTCGTGTCCTTTTCAATAGTCGCCGACATTTTTGGCTCATTTCCGAAAAGCTCAAGAATTTCTTCATCGGTTCCGATTCCCAAGGAGCGTATTAAAACCGTAACAGGAACCTTTCTCGTTCTATCGACTCTTACGTAAAACACATCGTTAGAGTCTGTCTCATACTCAATCCAAGCGCCTCTGTTCGGGATAACGGTGGAGCTTAAAAGATTTTTGCCGACTTTGTCTTTCTCAATAGCGTAATAAATACCGGGAGAACGAACAAGCTGACTTACAATAACACGCTCGGCGCCGTTAATAACAAAAGTTCCAGTATCCGTCATCAGAGGAAAATCCCCCATAAAAATTTCCTGTTCTTTAATCTCGTCGATTTCCTTGTTTCTAAGGCGCGCTTTTACTTTAAAAGGCGCCGCGTAAGTCGCGTCACGTTCTTTACATTCGGGAATGTCATATTTAGGTTCGGAATCAAAAGTAAAATCCGTGAATTCAAGAACAAGATTTCCGCTGTAATCACATATAGGGGAAATATCCTCAAAAACCTCCTTGAGGCCTTCCTCCAAGAACCACTTATAGCTGTCCTTCTGCAAAGCGAGCAGATTAGGCATCTCCAAAACTTCGTCTATCCTCGAATAACTCATACGAACCACGTCGCCAAGCTTGACGGGGCGTATTCTGTTTTTCTCCATGGCGCCTTCACTCCTTAAAATAATAGTATATAAATTACGGAAATTTCTTCCGTGAGAAAACAAAGCGGTCAAGACTACTCGAATTTTCATATAACAAAATAGCAAAAATTCTCGTAACCGACGGCGAAAGTATTCGCCTTTGTATTCAGTGTGGGGCTGGTCGCAAAACTTCATTTTACTGCTTGCCCTTGCAACCTGGCTTGCACTCCTTTTAATACAAGAGTAAGTTCCCCCGCTTAATAAGCAGGTGACTTCCTCTGTCGGTTAAACGCAAAAAATCGCCGACAAGCACCGGCAAATGTCAAAATACCGCCATTAGCCGACTCAACAGACCGCCCAATCAAAACGGCGAATTTAACTTAACGCCGTTAAAATCTTGAGTCTCTGTTATAATAAACCCCTCGGTGAGTTTCACGTTTCACATAAGTCGCTTTAGAAAAATAACTTTGAAAAAATATTTTAAAAAAATAATTGTTGAATTTAGTAAAATTATATGTTATACTATATAAAAATTAAAAGAAACTATAATATAAAAGCTTAAAAATATAATATTTATAAATATATTTTTAGGCAAATCACTTATAAAACTATATTTTACCACTTATCGATACATTTATTGATAATACCATATTTTAAAAGAACTGTCAAGTTCTTTTTTGTTTTTTTACGATAAATACATATAAAGGAGCATGATTTTTAATGAAAAAGAAATTCTCCATAAAAATAAAAAGAAATTTAATAAAAAGATTAAATTTAAGTCTGTTAATAGCCCTTTACTTTACATTTTCCGACGTATACGCTTATTCAGACGTGCCCAAAGGACACTGGGCTGAAAAATATATAGAATCTCTCACTGAGAAAGGAATTATTCAGGGTATTGGAGACGATAAATTCGGTATGGGACAACCCGTAAAATACTCCGAGTTTAGCTCTATGCTCGCCAAAGTAACCGGCAGTTCGACCTTTCCTCATATTTCGGACGGTTATATTACGAGAGAGGATGCGGCTGGGAACATAGTCGCCCAAATAATATCTTACTTAAATTACGGAGACCTTTATAAATATATTGACTCAAAAGACTCCCCTTTTTCTGACACTGATAAAGGTTTTATAACGATGGCGTACGATTTAGGAATTATAAGCGGAAAAGGCAATAACACATTTTTACCAAACGATACGTTGTCAAGAGAGGAAGCGGCGGTAATAATCCACAGGCTATACGAGAGATATAACTCCAAAATAGATTTTATACACAGTTTTTACGCCATATCCTCCTGGGCGCAGAGAGATTTAGCCGCCAAAACAAACTGTGTTTCTTTCGGCTGGGGCAGACTTGAGTATGATGACACAAAAGGCGTTGTATTAAACACCACGTCAGAAAATAACAACGACTGGAAAATCCCCGATGGCTCTGATGAGGCGCTTAATTATTTTAAGGAAAAAAATATCCCTATAAGTTTAGCGGTGATTATGAATACGGAGCAAAAGGGAAAAAATGGCGAAAATGCCTGCCGTACAATACTTTTGAGCGATGAAAACAGAAAAAAGGCCGTCGAGAGCATAATTTCCTCCTCCTCTGATTTCAACGGAGTCACTATTGATTTTGAGGGAATGAAAGGAGACGAGCTGAGAAACGGACTTAACTTGTTTTTAAATGAGCTCCGTCAAAATCTTCCACCCGAAAAATTTATTTACACAGCGGTTCACCCTGTAATGAGTGGGGAATATTTTAACGGGTATGATTATAAAACTATCGGAAAAATCTCCGATATGGTAATTATAATGGCTCACGATTACGGAGCGTCCTCCATGAATGAGGAAGAAAGAAACGCCGGGTTTACGACAACTCCCGTAACTCCTTTTAATCAAATATACACAGCGTTAAAAGAGGCGTCGTCTCAAATTGACGATAAAAATAAAATCTCGTTGGCGCTAAGTTTAGCTTCAACATCCTGCTGGACATTAGACGAAAATGGAAAAGTAACAAATGAGTACTCTGAGCACCCGAGTCAGGAAACCGTGGAAAAAAGACTCTCACAGCCTGATACCGTTATAGAGTATTCTGATAAATATAAAAATCCAAAAGCGGTGTATACCAACGATAAAAATCAAAAAACGGTATTATGGTATGAAAACTCTCAAAGCGTACAAGATAAAATCTGTCTCGCTAAAATGTTCGGAATAAACAAAATATCAATATGGCGTATAGGTCAAATAACCGACGACATATGGCGGACTATTGAAAATATGAGATAGTCAATATAGTCAAACTACTTGAAAATAACCAAAATGAGGCGAAATTAAAATTAATTTCGCCTCATTTTGGTTATTTTCAAGTAGTTTGACTATGACAAAGCTTTTTTAACCGACAGAGGGAGTACATACTCACCCTGAATACAAAGGTGAATACTTTCGCCGTCGGTTACAAAAATTCGAGTAGTCTTGACTCCCAAGAAACTTTGCTTTTTACCTCATAGGCACTAACTTAAAAAAAACTTGGGCTTTCAGCCCAAACCCGACTTCTTTGTTCAGTGCTTTTGGCTTTGCCAAAAGTCGGCTTACGCCGCCCGCACTTCTTTGTAGCCCTATTGAAAAAAGAAGCCAAAAACTTTTGCGAAAAACTTCGTTTTCCAAAATTCAGCAAAGCAAAAGCTTTGCGTTATAAAGTTTAGGTCAAGCCTTTTCAAAGGCTTGCGGGGTGTGGGACAGCGTCCCACGGTTTTAATCTTTTAAGTTGGTACCTATGACTTTTTGCCCATAACTTTTGATTTTTTCTCACAAACCCGTATCGCCTCAATAACGGCGGTTCTCATCCCAAGTTTTTCAAGTTCCGCCACAGCCTCTATAGTCGTTCCCGATGGAGAACATACCATATCTTTAAGCTCGCCAGGGTGTTTTCCTGTATCAAGCACCATTTTAGCCGACCCTAAAACTGTTTGGGCCGCAAATTTATAAGCTTGTTTTCTCGGCATTCCGCCCAATACCGCGGCGTCCGCCATAGCCTCTATAAACATATATACAAAAGCCGGCGACGAACCGCTTACCGCGGTAACAATATCCATCATTTTCTCAGGTACAATCTCGGCAATTCCAAAACAGTTAAAAATATCAGTAATTTCCCTAACCTCTTTTTCCGATACAGCCTCGTTTCCGCAAACCGCCGCCATACCCTCGCCAACAAGAGCGGGTGTGTTTGGCATAACCCTCACAATTTTTATTTCCCGACCAAAAAGCTCTAAAACATTGTTAATGCTCTGTCCGGCGGCAATAGAAACCACGATACAGCCATCTTTTAAATCTTCCCTAATTTCCTTTATAACTTCCGCGTAAACATTAGGCTTAACGGATAAAAACAAAATATCCGAATTTCCTGCGATTTTTTTATTATTTTCACCATTTTTTATTCCATATTCTGAAATAAGCCTTTCCACATTCTCTTTAAATAAATCTACAACGGAAATATCCTCCGCTTTATATTTTCCCGAGGAAATCATTCCGCCTATAATGGCTCCGCCCATATTCCCCCCGCCAATAAATCCTATTCTCATTTTTGATATTCTCCTTTAAATTTTATATACTTCCCTGAAAGCTTTGTAGTATTTCCAAAAACTCTCATAACTAAACGATAAAAAAACCTGTCAGAAACTTTTCTGTTCTCTTTTTTGCTTTGCGAAACGCTTAATCCTACGGCATTTAACAATGCCTATGTATCAAGTTAAATATATCTGTTTTTATTAAAACTTACATATGTATTTTTTTAATCCAAATTTATAGATATATTATTTCTGTCGGCTAAATCAGTAAGCTTTCTTATATACTCCTCACACTTTTCAGTAATCTCGTCGGCTTCTTTCTGATTTACAGGACTACCAGAATTACTTAAATTTATTAAATCCTCACCTATTTCCCTTATAATACTCACAATTTCAGTTCTCACTTTTTCATCAATATCGCAAATTTTTTCACATATCCTCTCAATTATATCTAAAAGCCGATTATAAGCCTCTAAATTCTTAGATATATCAATTACCTCGCCGTTATATACTTTTCCCCCATTAAATTTTTTCAAGGCATACTCTTCATCTTCCTCGCCGGCGGTTACATCTAAACTATTCTCTTTCGCGAAATCCTCAAACGCCTGTAAATACTTTTCCAGTTCGTCAGCCACACTGTCGACCGTTTTTTGATTGATATAGTATGAATTTTCAACTTCCTCCACATATATTAGTAACTCATCTGAAATTTCCTTAAACATTTCTTTTGTCAAATTATCTGACTCGCTTATCTTTAAATCTATATTTTTCCACATTCCTCCTATCAAGCCAAATACTTTTTCTAATTCTTCCATGTCAACACTCATAAAAATCCCGACGGTTTTACTATCTTCGTCCCACAGAACCTCGGCGCCGAAACTCTCGGCGAAAATTCGTACAGGTACCAAAGTTTCCCCATTTATAATTTTGATAGGTTCCTCAAAGGGAATTCTTCTCTCGCTGTCGCCTATCAAAACAAGTGTATCATCATCGCTTTTGTCGCTATTTATATCCCATATTGTTATCTCATCTTTTCCGTCAATAATGTCAACCGCTTTCTTATTGTCCATGCAAACCAGCACAATTTCTCCGTCACGGTCGCACATATCAATGGAAATTCCCATCGCCTCGGCGACGTCTCTAAGAGGAGCCATCACTTTTCCGTTCTCAATTATCGGCGATTGCTCCGAAAAACTCACATCTTGATGATTTACCCTAAGAGATATTTTATCTTCTCCAAACACGGCATTTAATGAAACCATCGTAAATATTACCGTACAAGCTATTCCTATAACCTTTTTTAGCATAATTTTCCCTCCTGTTTTCTTTTATAAAAATCAGTCAAAGACTATTACAAAATGTTCTATTGATAACTCCACCTTTGTATTATGCATAAGCTTATACTCCCGCTGAATAACAAGAGTAAATCCCCCTCGCTTAAAAAACGGGGACTTATCAGTATATACACTAACTTAAAAAACTTAGGCTTTCGGCACGGCCAAAAGTGCTGAACCTTTTTTCAAAAAGGCTTACAGGGTGTTAGGCAGCGTTCCACAATCTTTAAGTTAGTGCGTATGGGACTACTTAGTCAGTTAAAACATTCCTCAAGCCCTATATCACTTTGTCCCATCAATGTTTATATTTATATCAGCTTCCCGCGCTATGTCTATAACCCTTAATTTGACTTCTTTTACCATTTCCGTTACTTTATCCACATTCTCCTGAGTATACTCCATCTCATCCCAAAGAGCTTGAAGCTCATACAACTCATCCGTGATACTGAGAAATTCATCCACAATTCCCTCATCTAATACAACTTCGCTTTCCGCTATGTCCGTAAGTATCTGCATAAGCTCATCACAGGCTTTTTCCAATTCGCTCTCGTTAATGACTTCCTCTTTCATCTTCATGTTAATCTCAACAGTCCTGCTCTCCTCATTCCATATAACATCCGCCCCGAAACTCTCGGCAATAATGCGTATAGGTACTAAAGTTCTGCCGTTTACAATTTTCGCCGGAACGTCAATAGAAACACTTCCCCCGTTAATACAAACTCCCTCACCCTTTATTTTAAATATTTCTTGTCCTCCGTCGCCAACTGTCATCTCATCGCTTCCCACGGTGAGAGCCGCTATTTTCTCACCGTCTGTACATATTACTGTCTTCGTGTCGGAATCCCAATCCACAGAAAGCCCCATTTCCTCCAAAACCGCTCGGAAAGGAATCATTGTTCTCCCATTTTCGATTACGGGAGGCTGGTCAAACTCCACATCCTCGCCGTTTACTTTAACAGATATATCAACCTCACAAAAAACCGTATTAAAAGACCCAACAGTAATTACAAGCGCACCCACTAAAGCTATAATTTTTTTTAACATAATATTATCCTTTCCAAAGCAATAAATTTATTTTATAGTCAACAAACTTGAAAAGCAACAAAAATAGACAAAGCAAAAATCTTTTTCACCACCTGTATAGAGGCTATGCCGTCTATATAATTTGTTTGTTTTTAAGTTTGTTGACTATAAAATAAAATCTTACTTCCGCTTCTTCTCAAATTGATTGTCCATAAACTTTCATTTCTTATATATATAATCGAGTAGAAAACGGCTCTTTTTTGCCTACAGCCCGACTTTATATATAAAAAAGGTTGGGCTAAAAACTTCACTTTTGCCCAACCTATAACGTCCTACACATTCCACCAATCTCCAGAAATAAGATTAAAATTTAAAACAAATTTCTGTGATTTTAAACATTATTTAATACTATTCGTATTTTTATTTCACGGAAATACGAATAACCTACGTTGGATAACTCCATCTTTGTATTAGTTAGTAGCTTACACTCCACTGAATAAAAAAGGAAGTACCCCGCTTAAGAAGCGGTGAACTTCCTTCGTCAGTCTAAAACATTAGTTATCAGTTTACAACAGCAAGCTCTGTAGTTTTGTCAAATACATGAATTTTATTTACGTCAAAAGCAACTTTGATACCGTCTCCAACATTAGCGTCATATCTCGCGTTTACTTTAGCTACGGCGTTCTGTCCCGCTACAAGTAAATATAAGTTCACTTCTGAGCCAAGAAGCTCTGTAACCTCAACATGAGCGTCAACAATACTTTCCTGAGATGAGTTTAAGAAAATTTCCTCAGCGTGAATATCTTCCGGTCTTATACCGAGAATAACTTCTTTGCCCTCATATCTCTTGTCAATAAGAACTTTTCCTTTAGCCTCAGGAAGTTTAATTTTATAATTTCCGAAAGCGAGGCATACGTCATTTCCGCTTTTAACAACTTTGCTGTCAATAAAGTTCATCTGCGGAGAACCAATAAATCCAGCTACAAAAAGGTTGCATGGCTTGTTGTAAAGATTTTGAGGAGTGTCAACTTGCTGAATAATACCGTCTTTTAAAACAACGATACGTGTACCGAGAGTCATAGCCTCTGTCTGGTCATGAGTAACGTATATAAAAGTAGTCGCAAGTCTGTGATGCAGTTTAGAAATTTCTGTTCTCATCTGAACTCTGAGTTTAGCGTCAAGATTTGAGAGCGGTTCGTCCATAAGAAAAACTTTAGGCTCACGAACAATCGCTCTACCCATAGCGACACGCTGTCTCTGACCGCCTGACAAAGCCTTTGGCTTTCTATCAAGAAGATGAGCTATATCAAGAATTTTAGCGGCTTCCTCAACACGTCTTTTAATCTCATCTTTAGGCATTTTTCTAAGTTTAAGACCAAAAGCCATATTATCATATACAGTCATATGAGGGTAAAGAGCGTAGTTCTGGAAAACCATAGCAATATCTCTTTCTTTGGGAGGAACATCATTCATAAGTTCATCGCCTATGTAAAGCTCGCCGCCGGAAATATCCTCAAGTCCAGCTATCATACGAAGCGTAGTGGTTTTTCCACAGCCTGACGGACCAACAAAAATAATAAATTCTTTATCCGCGATGTCTAAATTAAAATCTTTAACAGCAACAAAGCCATTAGGGTACTTTTTCATAATTTTTGTAAGTTTTAATTCTGCCATTTATAAAAATCCTCCTTAAAATCATATAGATTTTAGATTCAAGATTAAAAAATATCTTAACTCAAATCATTTATCATATATATAATAATACATTATTTAGAGAAAATAAACCATATATTAATTTAACAAATAAATAAGGAAACCTTTGTATAATTTGTACACTTAACGAATTTTTTTAGTAAATATTCAATAAAGAGGCGAATATCAGCAATAATTTTTACGAGTTAAATAACTATAAAAACTAAAATACAACATATCTGAAGTTCTCTCTGATTATTAAAAACGCGCAAAAAAATTTTTTTATCTATTTTTACTTTTTCAAAGGCGAAATACACAAAAATTATGAAAAAACAAACTACAGGTATTCCTATAGTAAAACCTCTAAAAAAATAAACAAGTTCGACGGTGTCAAGACTACTCGAATTTTTATATAAAGTGAACAATCTTTAAAGGGAGCAAAAAATTATTTTACTTGCACAGCCTACAAATTGCTGCGCGATTCGCTTGCCGACCAGCAGCACTTGCGTGCCCGTAAAATATTTTTTTGCACTTTTTAAGTTTGTTCACTACAATAAAAATTCTCGTAACCGACGGCGAAAGTATTCACCTTTGTATTCCGAGTAAGCCTACACTCTCCCTGAATACAAAAGGAAGTCCACAGCTTAAAAGGCGGTGGACTTCCTCTGTCAGTTAAAATCATTTTTTGCTTTATTAGGCTTTATTAGCGTCAGTCGGCATAGGCTCTAAGCTTTGCTCTCTTTTCGCTGCCTTTCAAAAATAATTTTAATCTCTCCTCTTTTTGCTTATTTTCAAGTAGTTTGACTATAAGACAGTCCCTTAAAAATAAAAATTTCCCAAATCGATTTAATCGTATACAATATAATAGTTATAACCCTGTTATTCTTTTCCTCAGAAACCGTCTCCTAAAACCTCTCTTACGTCAGCTACCATAATAAAAGCGCTTTTATCAATTTCCTTAGCGATTTCCTTTAGCTTAAAAACCTCTTTTTTAGATACAACGCACAAAAGTATGTTTTTATCCTCTTTTGTAAACATTCCCTTGCCGTAAAGAGAAGTAACCCCTCTTTCAAGTTCCTTAAAAATAGCGTCGCATATCTCATCTGACATATCTGATATAATAAACGTGGCCTTCGCGAAAGAAAGACCCTCTAAAATAGCGTCTATTATTTTGCTTGTAATAAACACGGAAATAGCGGCATACATTGTCGCCGTAAAACCAAACACAAAAAAACCGCATAAAATAATAATAACGTCAATAATAAGCATAATAAAAGCTATTGTAATATGGTGTAATTTCTGATGTATGAGGCTCGCCGCCAAATCGCTACCTCCCGTGGTCGCCCTCGCCCTGAAAATAAGAGCGAGCCCAATTCCCGTAAGCACGCCCCCGTAAACCGATATAATTACAAAATCACCGTGAAAAGGAGTGGCTGAACTTGTAAGCTCAAGATTAAAAGAAAGCAAAAGAGTAGCGATAATTGTTTTCCCAACAAATCTTCGGCCAAATACTTTAACGGCGATAATAAAAAGAGGTAAATTGATAAATAAATTTGAAACGCCAAGAGATATACCGCCGTCAAAAAAATCTTTCGTCAGATATTTTACAATAACGGCGATACCTGTCGCCCCACCGATAACAATGTTGTTCGGCTCAAAAAAAACGTTTAAGGCGGCGGCCATAAAGAGAGTTCCGAAAAAAATCAAAATATAATCAGAAATTTTACTTTTTAAATATTCACTCATAGAAAAATATTCTCCTTTTAGGAGCCGAAAAGAAAAATAAGCGTATATATCTCTAAAGACCGCTTTCGAAAAAGACATATGTATCCAATCTCTGTTTATATATACATAATGCTTTTGTCAATCGCTTTCGCTTTTTTTAAACAATTTTTCTTTTAATACCACTAAAAGGAACAAAGGCAGCTTAAGCATTCTAAAAAATCTGCTCGGCTGGCGTAAAAGTCTGTAGAACCACTCAAGACCAAATTTAATAAAAAAATCAGGAGCTCTTTTAACTTTTCCGCTCATACCGTCAAAACTCCCGCCTACGCCTACGCATATTTTAACGGGAAGTTCGTTTTTATGCTTGTAAATCCATTTTTCTTGTTTTGGAGCGCCAAGTCCGACAAGCAGTATATCCGGCTTTTTGTTTTTAATATCCTCAAGAATAAGTTTCTCCCTTTCCTTGTCAAAATATCCATCAAAAGTACCGATAATTTTTAAACCTTTATGAACCTGTTCCATTTTCGCTTTCGCTTCCTCCGCTACTCCCGGCGCGCCTCCAAAAAAATAAACCGTATAATCCTTATTTTTAATAACAGAAAAAAGCCCCTGAATAAGGTCATATCCGGCGACACGTTCTTTAAGTTTTTCTTTCGTAAGTTTAGAGGCTATAACAACGCCTATCCCGTCCGGCACGACAAGATCGGCGTTATTTAAAATCCCCATAAATTCCTTATCATCTCTGGCGGCCATAACAATTTCCGGATTAGGCGTAAAAACAGCGTGACATTTTTCCTCCTCAAGAAATCCCTCAAGAATATTGACCGCCTCCAAATGAGTAACGTTATTAAATTTTACTCCCAAAATATGTGAATATTTACTCATTTCCGCCTCCATTTAATTAACTTTAAAAATCACCTAAAATCTTTATAAATTCCCGCCGCCTAAAAGCCTGCCGAAAAACTAATCAAGACAAATTCTAACTTATGGTATATTCGCCTTTCACAAGAAACCAAGCGTCCTCGACAACTCTAACGCCTCTGCCGTCGTTTCTCGGGACGATAATGATATGATTTTTTTTAATCTCGCTTGTGTCGGGCATCTCTTTCCCATCTGTCACGTCTATTAAAGCCTCTTTTCCCGAAACCACGGCAAAAGACCTTCCCACTCTAAGAATAATTTCCGTTCCCTCTCCGCCTAAAAGCTTTTGCCCCACGCCTACATGAACGGGGACATATTTAAATTTATCGTTATTTGTCACCGGAGCTTTATTAATGTCAATAGTTCCCCCCGACTCAAGAGCGGTTAAAAGCTGTTCTATTCTCTCATCCACATAACTTTTAGACACCACAGGGTCCTCAGAACTTCCCGGCTCAGCCGCGATAACGGTCACAGCTACAGCCGTGGCCGCGACAATAATAGCCTGAAACATAAAAAGCAATTTATTTCTCATTTTTTTTATCCCTCATTTCCCTACGTATTAAATCTAACTGCCCGTTAAGGAAAACATCATTCTCATGAGCTTTGCGCTCAAGAACCTCAACTCTTTTATCAAGCCTTGACACATACTCGTTATAATTGTTAAAAATATCGGAAATACATTGATAAAGCTCTCTTTCGTCAATATCAGAACTCCTTATGTCGCCCCCTGACGGCATATCCAAAACTTTAAGATAATAATCAACTTTGGAAGCGTAAATAACCCCCGCCATAGGCACTCGTTTAACGCCGGCGAAAATAAGAGTGTGAAGCCTCATGCTGAGCATAATATGAACCTTGCCTATAATCCCCAAAATCTCCGCCGGAGCGTATTTGTTTTTTAAAATATATGACTTCTCCGTCATAACGCCCATAAGCCTCTTGGAAATAGGCACGTCCTTTGGAAACTGCATCGGAATAAGCAAAATGGTTTTGCCCTCTCTCGCGAATTTGTCGCATACAGAAGCGATTCTCTCAATATATCCCTCTCCGCCAAAACCATTCCAGTTTCTGACGGAAACGCCTATAATATCTTTATCAAGGGGAATATTTTCCTCAGCAAAAATCTCCGATATTCTTTTATCATCAGCGGATTTAAGAGTAAAAGCGGGGTCCGCCGTAATACGTGTCTCCGGCTTTTTTACTCCCAGCTCCTCAAGGTCTTTTGCCGACATACTCTCTCTAAGGGTGATAAAATCAACATTGTTCACAACATACTTTATAAGCTTTCTGTTAATTTTTCCATGTACGGGTCCGATTCCGTTGGCGTAAAGCATTACTCTCTTGTGAAGCATTTTAGCGACCTTAATAATACTTAAATAATATAAAAGAGAACGGGTGCTTGTGTCGTCCTGCAAAAGGGTACCGCCTCCGCTTAAAATAATGTCGCTGCGTCTTATAGCGTTAAAGACCTGCAAAACATTAAACCTTTGAACGGACTCAATATTGTATTCAGTTTTAGTAAGCTCGGGTTTAAAGGAAAGAGCGGTAATTTTAACGTCTTTCGCCATGGCCTTTATATTTACGGTCATAGCCTGTAAAGTCGCCTCGTCTCCGCAGTTTCCATAACCGTGGTATCCCGCAATCAATATATTAATCATAAGGTTCCCTTCCAAACACAGAAATAAATTTTTAACAGTAACACCCATTGGACGAAAGTCTTACACTGCCCCGCCTCTTGAAAAATCCCTCATACGCCTGACAATAGCCCGCTTATATATGAGGCAATATTGGCTTAACCGCCGTCTATACAAGAGCCTGTTTCTTTTTATAACTTAAATACCATAAATGCATCATAACCGCCGTAAGCGTCCAAAAACATGACGTCATCATAGGCACCTCAAAAATATTCTCAACGAAGTTATGGCAAATAACTCCTACAAGTCCGGCGAAAATACCTATCTCAAGTTCTTTTAAAGATTTGTCAAAAGTAATTCTTATAGTTCTCACACAATTTACAATAATCTGATATATAAGGACAACAAAGGCTGAAAGTCCTAAAAGCCCCGTTTCCACAGCGGTTTTCAGAAAATAGTTATCCATATAAAAAGTTTTATGAACGCTTATGCCAACCAAATAAGACAAACCATGATTCATAGCCACGGCCCCGCCGAAATGACCGTGTCCCACTCCAACAAAGGGATTGGCTTTAACAATATCTATTCCCGTAAGCCACCTTACAAGACGCCCTCCCCTTAGACTGCTCTCAATATACTCTGAACTGAGCATATAAGTAATACGGTTGGATACACTTGGAACAAAAGCGATTAAAAAAACGGCCCCGATAACTATAGGTATTAAAAATCTTTTATCTTTAATAAGCACATATAAAAAGGCGGCGACCATAAACCCAATCCAAGCGCCTCTTGAAAAAGTGAATAAAAGGCTCAGGGCCATAACAAATGATACAAAGGCGAAAAACACTTTGCTTTTAAATCTTTTCATTGAGAAAACAAAACTCACGGCGATAGGGGTTGCCAAAGTCATAAGGCTTCCGAAAACGTTAGGACTTCCAAGGATAGAGTAAACCCTTGTTCTTACCCCCGCTTCCTTGCTGTCTACCCAGCCGGCCGGCATCTCGACGCCTATTATATATTGATAAACCCCGTGCAGGGCGAGAGCGAAACACACAAGGATAAATAGCATACAGAGATTTTTAGCGCCTTTTTCCGTTCTTAAAAGCTGAATAACAATAAAATACCATAAAACATATTGTACAACAGCCCTAAATCCCTCAAGAGAAATAGAAAAATCCGGAGAGTTCACAATAAGTACAAAAACCATAGCCGTTATAAAAATGAATACGGGCAAATCAAGAGGAGTCATTTTAAACCCCTCCTCTTTTCTGTATAAAATCCATTTAAAGCCCCAAAGAGCTATAAGTAAAATTAAAAATAACTCGTCCCATATCCCGCCGAGAAAATCGGAAAAAGACCTCAACGCGAAATCTATCACGGAATAAGCGCCTAAAATATAAGTCGCTCTCTCATAGTCGGATAATATAACACCGCAGACAACGGCGGCGGCCATAACAGCGAAAAAAACCGCTATGCCGTAAAATGTCGTTAAAAGTCCGAAAAGCGCTCCGACAGCCAATAAAATCCAAATAAAATACTTTCTCACATTTTCACCAACTCAACTATATATTTAACTATTCTGTACATAAAGCTTCTTTTGACCAAATCAATATTCTTTCCCGCGGAAACGGTTAAAATCCCGAGAAAAAACAATCCCCATGAAATAAAAATCCTGTATTCATAATTTACCCCAAAAATAATGGAGAAAATAAGATAAGAAAGGGAAACGACCATAAAAAACAGCCCAACGGCGGTAAACTTGTCCGGCGTGTCTTCCGATTTATAAAAAGAGACAATTTTCTCAATAAAACTGCCATTATAAACCTTTACTATAAAACCATTCAGTTTATCCGCGGCCTTTGAGGTTCTCCTTCCGATAAATTTAATTCCTCTGTATAATACCGAATTGAAAAAATAAGGACTTTTGTCAAAATAATTCTTGATAACTTTGTATGTCTCGCAGGTTTTAAAAACAGCTTTAAGCCTAATCAAAAAATTCTTAAATACGCTTTTATTAAAACTGTCTGAAAAGAAAGAAAAAAATTTAACCATAAAGGAAAAACAAAAACTTTTTTCTATGATATTAAGCATAAAGCGCCTCCTGTTCCTTGCCGTTTATTCCTCGGCGTCTTTAATTTCAATTTTTGTAATCCTGCTGTTCGCCTCGACAGTCTGAGTTTTAAATATAAAAGGATATCCTATTCTTATCTCCTGCTCACCCGCTTTAAGGATAACGTTTGACGGATTAACCTTGTCTTTGATGGTTATTGTTATATCTTTCCATAAAGGATGTGTTGATTTGACAGACTGCCCGTCCGAATTTGGATTAACCGTCGCCGCTGGCTGTACATCCACTACCTCCACAACCTCAGCGTTAGTATATTGATTATTCGCCACAAGCTTGTCGCCTTTTTTAATGGAGTCAGCGACCTCCGGAATCTGCTGCTGAGCGTATAAAGTAACATAAACCTCTTTCTCACCGCCTAAAACATTTCCCCCGCTCGCGTTCACCCTTGAGGAAATAACTCTATAGCCGATTCCGCCGATAATGGATAAAATCAAAACAATTACAATTAAGTCAACAACATTGATAACGCCAAATAATTTTCCTTTTTCATCTATAAATTTCATCGCTTTTTCTCCTTTATAATTTTATCATAAATGTTTTTGTGGGTTCTCGCCATTTTCACATCGGAGAAATTTTCTTTTGCCCGATTATAAAAAGCGTTTCCAAAACTTTCGGAAAGATTTTGGTCTGATATAAGACCCATAACCTTTTTAGAAATATCCGAAATATTATATGGAGAAACCAAAAAACCCGTTTCCCCGTCTATAATCATTTCAGGAATCCCTCCGACTCCGGTACATACAGTAGCTTTTCTCATCCTCGCCCCCTCAAGAAGGGAATAAGGAAAACTTTCGCTTAAAGACGTTAGCATATTCACATCAACAGCGTTAAAAAAACTGTCAGTGTCATCAATGTGCCCAATCATAAAAATTCGGTCTGAAAACCCCTTAGCGCGGATTTCTCCTTTATATCTCTCAAAATCATCGCCGTCCCCCGCGATAATAAAATTAATATTTTCCTTTTTAGAGCATATATCAAAAGCGGTTTTCAAAAAAATATCTATACCCTTGACAGCGTTGAGCCTCGCCGCGATTCCCACATATTTCGCGTTCTCGTCATAACTTATTTTATATTTTTCACAAAATTCCTTTTTTGAGATAAAATAAGGGTTATAATCAAAGTTAATTCCGTTGTACACTACAAAAAGCCTCTCACTTTTAAATCCTCTCTCAATCATCATATTCTTGAAAGCTTTCGTCACAGTGAGTATATAACCGAATTTTTTAAGAGCGAAATAATTAATAGGCTCATAAATTATCTGTTTGTACCATGTGTCTTTAAAATCCAGCTTATAATCGCTGTGCAAAGTTGTAATCATAACGGCGTTTATCTTTTTTCTTATAAAAGCGGCGATATAATTCGCCCTCGCTCCGTGACAATGAACAATATCAAAATTATTGCCGTTTATAAACCCGCTTATCTTTTTTACAACGGTTATATCATATCGCTTTTTCTGCGGAATGATATTGACAGGTATATTAAGTTTTCGCGCTTCCTGGGTAAATACCCCTTCCATAATGCAGAGAAGCTCTACCTCCACGCCTATTTCCATAAGCCTCGGTAAAAGCGTCAGAACGTGAGTTTTGGCGCCCCCCGTATCTCCTCCGCTTATAAGGTGAAGTACCTTCATTATAAAATCACACCCCAAAGGTTAAGAAACCCCATAATTAACCGTTCTTTAAATTCGTTGTTTTTCTGATATAAGTTAATAGGCGGTCTCATTAATGATAATATCTGTCAAAAACAGAAGCGAGCTTTTTCGTAAGCTCGTATCTCTCATATTTCTCTATTTCCGTTCTGTCCGGCGCGAATATAAGATTATTGTCGCGCCATTTGCCGTAATAGTCAAAAATAACGTTTTTAATCGCTGAAACGTCGTCAGTGTGAGCGACATCGCCTATTTTTGTTTTTCTAACCAGGTCGGCGGCGGCGCCCTTCTCAGGCAAAATAGCGAGGACAGGCCTGTCAGTATTCATATACTCAAAAATTTTCCCTGTATAAAAAGCGTCCGCCCCTCTTCCCGTACCCTCTATAAGTACAAGTACATCCGACTGAAGCTGTCTTTTAATACACTCGTCATGAGGAACATATCCTACAATATTTACCTGTCCTGTGAGAGAGAAGCTGTCAATCTGAGCCTGAAGCTTTTCTTTGTAAAAATTTCCGATAAGGTTAACGGAAATTTTATCCCCGTCAATCTTTTTTTCCGAAATAAGCTCAGATAAAGCCTTAAAAAAGGTATCCGGCTTTCTTCTTCCGTATAAAGCGCCTGTATAAGTTAAAGTAAATTTCTCATTATTGGGCTTTGACAAATCAAGTTTCTCAAAATCCCCTAAGTCATACCCGTTTGGTATGACGAAAAAATTATCCGTGTCAAGATTATTGTTCTCAACAAAGTTCCGCTTCATAACAGGAGTGTTGGCGATAAGAGCGTCGGCTTTTCTCAGAACCTCCGCTTCCATTTTCTTTTCCTTTCCTGTTCTAAACCACCATCTTGGATTGTCAAGAGTATACGGGTTATTCGTCCACTCGTCTCTAAAATCGGCAATCCATACAATATCAGGAAACTTCTTTTTAATATATAATCCAAGCAAATGGTCACTGTAAGGCGCGCTTGTTGTATAAATTATTTTTATATTCATATCAGTAATCGCTTTGATGGCTCTTTTTCTCGATATAACACTCCAAAGCCATGCGCTGTCGGGAATAAATACTTTAAGACCTAAAACTTTTCCGGGAATTTTAAAAATCGATTTCCACTCCGTAAAATCAAAAGGAGCTGTTCTGATAATTTCCACACCTTCCGGAATATCTTTTAAAAGAGTTTCGTCTTTAAGAATAAGTCCTTTTTCCTTTCTTGTAAACACGACAGGCTCATAGCCGAAATTACGGAGATATTTAACAAATTTAACACTGCGCTGAACTCCCGACCCCCCCATCGGAGGGAATTGATTAGCAATCATAAGCACCTTACGCATTAAAACAACAACCTTTCTTAGCTCAAATACGCGGGCTGTTTCCTAAATATACCCCCGTCATATTAAACACCAATTTATTTTAACATATCTGAAGAAAAATCTCAATATAAAATTAAACCGCGACGAAAAAACTCATTTTTTTAAATTTTAACGCTGTATTCATCTCTGACTTGTCACATTTTGAAAAATCTTATATTGTTGTCAAAATCTTCTCCCGGCACACCGTTGTCTTTTAAAATATTCAGCCTTACATTTTCATATCTTTTAAGTTTTGCCTCTCTGTCCCGCTCAAATTTCTTTATAATTTGTCCATACATTGGGTTTTCGGCGAGATTGTTTCTCATCTCCATAGGGAACGGACAATACGTGAATAAAATAGTTCTGGCAAAAGAATTAAGCCTCGGGGAACCATTCGCCTCATATTTAATCCACTGAAGATAATCATATACAAAGACCTCTTTAAAATTGTTAGATTTTTTCTGAACTATAAGTTTTACTTTTTCCTTAGATTTTTCGCTCAAATCCCTGTTTTTCTTATAAAATTGGAGATAGTCATAATACTCGCTTGTAAGGGATTTGCTTGTAATATCGCTCCACCTTACCCCCTGCATATTTTTGCATAGTTCCCATCTGAATCTCGCGAACGTCGATATTAGAATCTCGTTAAGGTCCTCAAGATTAAACGCGGATATAACAAGTCTCGCGGGCGTGTCCTTTTTTCTGCCGGCGATATCCTGCCACATAATACATCTCGTTCCAAAATTGGGCATAAGTATAAAATAAGGTCTGACCTCTTTCATAATTCGCTCATTATTGTTATCAATAGTATTGTTTTGATACATACATTCTCTATAAAATAAAGAATAATCTATTTTAACTACTTTGTTTATAATACTGTTTATTCTGTCAGGGGAAACATAGGCCCTTTGCAAATCATCACAGAGAGTGTGTTTTGAAAGTACCGGACAAAAAGTGCTTACTCTTCCGAAAGTAATTTTGTTCGTAGCCTTAACCATATTATTAATCTCATAAAGAACTTTTCCCTTTTGGTCTGAAAGATAAGCTCTCTCCTGTTCAGGAGTTAAAAGCTGGTTTCTTTTAATTTCCCTTAAATTCTCCTGATAATCTATGTCAAACTCGCTTTTAGACGGTTCCTCCTCGCCCCTGTAAATAGCGGTGAGCCAGTCTTTAAGCATAAAAATCCTTTTATCCCCTGTAGACTTGTTTAAATAATAAAGGTCTAAAGCCTGAGACTCGTCAATAAGCCTCTCATCTATAAACCCAAAATTTAAGAACATATCTATTATAGGGTCCGCCGCGTCTTTGTCCACATAGTTAAAGAACACCTCTTCATAAATCTCATAAAAAATCTTTGTAATCTGCCTTCTTATACTCACGGCGTTGTCGTCCGAACTTGAGCGGTCTTTAAGATTTCCGTAAGCGGTTACAAGACGGATGAAATTATCTTTTTTCTCATCCTCAAAACTTGTATACCCTAAAATACGCTCGAGTGAATTTTTAAGGTCGCTTCTCGCCGTCATAATCTCACTTTCGGTATACATTAAACGAAGCTTAAATTCGCTCTCATCTTCCTCGCTTTCCTCATTAGGAACCTTGTAAAGAAAGTCCATTCTCTCCTGATGGTCTTTAAGGGCGACTTCAACCGTATTTTTGTCAAGCATGCTTATATCTTTCACGGCTTCCGTGATTTTATCTATGCCTCTCAAAATAACGGAAATATCAACGCCTTTTTTCCCCACCTCAAGAGCAAGAGTGGAATAATTATAAAATAAATCTTTTTTCTCTGTTCCAATAAGCAGTCCTTTGTATGTATGCATATATTTAATCATACTTAATATAGCGGAGTTTAAATCTTTAATAAGCCTGCTTGTAATAAGAACGTTATAATAAGTAACATTACTGTTTCCAGAAAAAAACGCTTTTAAAGAGTCAAGAGGAATTCCATTAAGATTCCTGCAATAATCCATTAACTCAATGGTAGCGTTTTGCCCCGGCTCAGGGATTTGATCGATTTTAACTTCCTCAATATCTCCCGGAACAACTGAAAATTTCTTACAGTGCCCTAAATATTCACCTCTATTTTCGTCCAGAGCGTCATATAAAGAAGAACACTGAGAAACAAAATCGTCATAAACGGAAACCATAGCTGACGCCTGTTTCGTAACTGTTGAAATCATAAGTCCAGAGAATTGTATATTCTCCTCAATAACGGATTCAACATCATAGTTCTCATTAATTGAGTAAGCGAGAATCTCGCAGTCCTCCTCGGCGATATAGTCAAAAATATAATTATCATTTACAATATCCGAAAGCCCCAATACGGCCCCGGAACCCCATAAGATTTTTCCAAACACACCGATAGCCGATGCTCTCCCTTTAAGAACCAAACCAAGTTCATTAATAGGTCTGCCCTTCTCATAAATTTTTTTCCCTTTTAGAACCTTATATTTTTTATTCTCTCCTTGTTGAAGTCCCATCAAAACACCTCTTTCACGGATATATTCTCTTTCTTAGGGTTCTGTCTCAAACTATACGTCTATTTTGTTAAAATCTAATAAAATTTTAACGGCAAAAAACGCTTTTGCTTTTTATAAAGTGAAAATATCCAAAAAATTATGAAAAATAGAACAAACATAATTTAAGCTTGTTTTACTTTTTTATAATTTCTCACGCGTATTTTTGTTTTAAGATAGTCCCTGACCAACCCGTATGAATACGGAAAACTAATTTATATAAAATTTTAATTCTCAGATACCCTCAGACTTTTATATCTATCAAAATTCTGATAAATTATATTACCTATTTCTTAAATTCCTCTAATTCTAATTATAAGTAAATTTTATCTTGTTGTCAAATAAAAGTAATTTTTAGCGTCCATAGAGAAATAGTAAAATAATTATAAGCAATCGGAAATAGAATACAAATAAATTACATAAAAATTATTTTTTCAAAGCAGAGGAAAGAGGGTATAGCCTAAAACCTATGCCGATTAACGCTAACGTGGCAAAAATAATTTTTAGCCGCCGAACTTATTCATTTTTCAAGCGGTTTGACTATAAGTGGGAATTTCCACTCACCTGAATGCAAAAGTAGGCGCCTCCACTTAAACGAAATTTCCTTAATCAGTTAAGAAAGCACCTCACAAAGAGGAAATAAAAATAATTTTACTAAAAAATACGCTCTAACGAAAAAGCGTTTTTGTCTAAGTAGGATTAAAAATCCCACACTTACGCTAAATAGGTACCGCGAAGATGCGCGGGCGGCTTTTAGCCGACTTTCGCGCGGCAAAAGCACTGACTATCCGCCCGCTCTCGCTAAAATTATTTTTATTTTTAATTTGTAGGTGTTTCCTTAAATAATTTTTAGATAAACGCCGATACTCAATCGCTCTTCGTGCTTTCTAAAAGACTTTCCGCCTTCTCAAAAACTCTTCTGACTTTCTGTTTGCTCACAAGCATACCTTTAATAGGTCTGTCCTCTACTAAATAAAAACTCTCGTTATAAGGTAAAAACTTAACCTCGTCAAAAGAACCGTCTCTAAGAGTATATTTGATAACAACTTCTGGATTTTCTGAAACAGCTTTGGCGTTTTCATCAACTTTATCAAAAGTAATACCCGCGAGAAGCTCAAAAAAATCAGAAAATGAACTTTTATCAAATTCCATGCCATTCAAATACGCTTTCCTGTCATCGTTAAAACGGCTGTTTCCATTTTCAGAATTTTCTTTCGCCTCTTCCTCTCCAAAAGTAACTTCCAAAAGATTTTCTCCCTCTGACATAATTACCTTTTCCACATCCGCTCTATAGTGGAGGGCGACAAATTTCTCGACAAATTTAATAGGGTCGGCGTTTAAAAAAGGATTCACATATTCGCTGTCAATA